>SGBC01000005.1 GCA_004195045.1 Candidatus Acididesulfobacter guangdongensis | reverse complement strand
GAAAAAATCTTTAAATAATGCTGATTTAGGCGTTGTGCCTATCGGAGTTCCGTTAATAGTCGGACCCGGAGTTTTGACAACTCTTTTGATATTGGTTGGGGTTTACGGGTATGTCATTGTAACAATCATCACCCAAGTATTTCCTATTTTTATCGCATAATCTGGTCTATGTTCTTTCTTTTTTGCACCTTTACCGATAAGATGTTTGGGAATTGTAAATTTAGTTAAAATATTACTGTCTTTAAACCCAAGTTCTTTTAATAATCTTATGGCAAAAAATTGCTCTACATCGCTTTCATTTCTTTGATCAGTTTTTTTACAAAATATATTTTCTTCCATATTTTATTTCCTTTCTATTTTAAATAATTTATTGAATAATATTTTACAAATTATGTCATATAATATAACATAATTTGTAATATGTCAATATTTTTTTATTGTTTATTGTAACATTTAATGATATAAATAAATATTATGATATCAGAAACTGAAAATATAGAAATAAAAGCAAGAATTGCCTCATTAATAAAAAAAAAACGAGAAGAGCAGGGACTTTCACAAGAAGAACTTGCTAAGGCAATCAATAAAAGTAAAATGACTATTTGGAGGATGGAAGAAAAAGGTAAGGGTATTACAATCGAATGTTTAATAAAATTGGCAAAGGTCTTTAAAGTTGATATTTCTTATTTTTTTACAAAAAGTGAAAATAATATACCATTTTATGAAACGTCAATTTTATCATTTATTGATATATCTCTTCCTAATATATTAAAATATCAAACTATTCCTATGAATGCATTTGACAATATAAAAAAATTAGCCGATTTACCTGGAATAAAACCAATAGGTACTTTAATGATTTCACAAGAATTTAATTCACAATCAATAGAAGTCCTAAAAATAAACGATAAAGGAATGGATCCTTACATCAAAAACAATGCTTATGTCGGAATAGATACAGATAGCAAAAATAGGATCCCTATTTCTGGGCATATATATTGTGTTTATTTGCCCTATGAAGGACCAGTAATAAGATATGTTACAAAAAACCAAAAAGGTATAGTTTTAAAATCCAAGAATATAATATATAATGATATTGAAATTTCAAATGAAGAACTGAAAACAGGAAAAAGTTTTATAATAGGAAAGGTTAAATGGGTTTGGCAGGATATATAAAAATAGTTTAATACAATATGGATATATAATTATTATGTCTAAAAAATTGTATACAAAAAACAAAATCGAAACGAGTATAATAAATAGAAATACGGCCCCCGATGAATGTAAAAAATTAGAAATCTATATAAAAGAATATAAATATAACTATAGCAAAATCACAGCCGAAGAAATTAAAGAATTTAAAAACATGCCATCGATAACCGATGCAATCAAAAAAGCCGCTTTAATGATTATAGGTAAAGGCAAAAGACATCCACATCATCGTCTTAAATCAAAAAATAAGCTTGATATAGCCAAAGATATATTGTTAGACAATCAAACTAAAATTTCCGGAGCCGATAATTTTCACAATTTGCATGAAATTATAATTAAATCGCTTAAAAAATTAAAATACATTGGTCCATTATATTATTACGACACAGCGTTCTTAATAGGGGCACACCTCGATAAATTACCTAAAAAAATTTACTTGCATGCAGGTACAAAAAAAGGCGCTAAGAATATGGGAATTAATATTAGGAATAAAAAATATATAGAGATGGGATATATACCATGCCTTGAGATATTCGAAAATTATTACTTAAAACCCTATGAAATTGAAGATTTTTTATGTATTTACAAAGAAGAGTTGTCTTCTGTTTTTAAAAAATATAAACCTTAAAACAGGATTAAGCCGCTCAAACCGATACCAGCGGCGCAACGCATATATCGCATTCGCATGCCGGATATTGGAAAACGGTTATTAGAATTATTCTATCCCATAGAAGCATTGCCCAGTAATGGGAATTGTGAAGTTCGGGAAAAGCGATAAACCTATAGTCGAAAACACCAGGGTATTGTCCATGCGTCGGTTCGTTAAGAATCTCAAGGAAATCCGGCGGCGGTTCTTCCCCTGGCGAGACAATCCTGATATCCTTTTTTATTCTTTCCGGAATAAATTCTTTAAAATGATAAAAATATAGCCCCCGAATAATCTTCCATGTTATACGTCTAAGGTGCATGCCGTCAAACCGTTTTGCTACTTTATTGTTCGGCAGATATAATCCAGATGGACGAGGCTCAAACTCGCCTAAAATTTTGCGGATTAAGCCTACTTTTTTGTTTTGTTTAAATTTAGAAAGCGTTTCCGAGTAAAATGCATTGCCGGAATAAGAACCGAGTCCAAGCGGCATTAACGTGGCGGCAAAATAATCTTCGTCGAACTAATAAGAACTATTGCAGTTTTTATGGACCGGCAGGGTAAGGAGATTAGGATTATGGCTTTTCCTTATTGCATCGGCATACAGTTGTTGCGGCGGAACATGGTCTCGGTTAGTTTCCCCGGAAAGAGACGTCCCGCATAAATAGCAAATTTGGATGTTTGGGTCGGTGTTAAAATCTTCAATAGCCATTATATAAATTTGGTTATATTTTGCGTTTACCAATTATCATTCAGAAAATAATTTTTCTATATAATTTTTATCGCTAATCTGACTAAAACTTAATTGTTTATGTTTTGTCTCATTTCTATCTAAAATAACAATGAAGAAAAGAATCCATAAATCTTTGTTCTCTTTAAGAATATTTTCGGGATTAATTTTATTTAGAGCAGATTTAAATTTATCATTTAAAGACTGAATAGTTCCTTTATCCGCATTTTTCAATAAATGAAACCAATTGCCGCAAACTGCTTCTCCTATAAGTTTTTCTATGTCTTTATCGTAGCTTCTTTGTTCCGGATTGTGAGCCTTAAACTCAACGTTAAGCAACTTATTTTCTGATGAATCATAAATACTTAAATCAGAAAGTGCGCTTCTTCCTTGTTTGCCGTTATTGTCTTTCCTCACTAGTTTGGTAAAATTATAAATTTTACTGGTTGGCGTTTCAATGGAATATAAGTATTTATATTTATTATTATTATTTAAGTTAAAACAATAAAGCATTCTCGCTTCTTGTTCGCTTATTCTTAATTCTAATTCAGAAGTCATCTTACTATTATCATTTCGATATTTCGGAAATATCAATCCCGATAATATAGTGGTAGAATTAGGTCCGCCGTTCGCAGTGTACATTCTAAATAAATCATTTGCGGTGGCTTTATTAATTTCAAGTATCAAATTTAATAAATTATCCTGAACCATATCTTTTAGATTATTATATTTTCTGTTGTTTTGCTTATTCCGTTCTAACTGGACGGCTTTTCCGTTTTTAACTGGACGGGTTAATCCCTTCTTATTTTTTATATAATACCGTTAATTTTATGTCAATGAAAATAATTTATTAAAAGGCTTGAAAGGGCAAATACAGCGTTAATACAAACAGAAGAGCCGTCACCAGAAACAACACCGGCACAAAAGCAAAATGAAACTGTTTTACCCTGCTTTTATCAAATATCCCGTCCAATCTTGCGCTGAAATAAGTTATTAGCTTTCCTAATATTATAGCGCATATCGAAATAATAATTATATTTTCTATCCCTACGAACGCCCCTATCGCTCCCGCCGATAAAACGTCGCCTGTGGCGTAAGAACCGAGCCTTGTTATATCGATTAGGATAAATATGCCTAAACCTGTGCCTAACGCCTCAAAAGCGTTAATAAGGGGCTTATTCGCCATATAAGCGAACAACACGCCCGCCAGCATTAAAAATATAGGGATAAACCTGTGTATTCTTTCAAAAAGCATATCGGTCAAAGACATAAAAATTAATCCGGAGAAAAGAACGAGATATTTTAAATTAAAACCTGCGGGGATAATTAATTTATGAATTGAAAAAGCGGTAGTTACGGCAAAATAAATATCGGTAAAATTGCTGGAGAAAAAGGGATAAAGCAAAAGCACGCCGGCAAAAACGGCAATAACGGGGAGAATGAATATGCGCTTAGATATGGCGAAATTAAACATTTATTCGTTAAACTTAATAAATTCTATTTCATTTAGTTCTTTATTATATTTATATTTAACTATATTTAGATTATTCCATTTAGACGATTTTGCAGGCCTCCTTCCTATAATGTAATTTCTAACCGCATAGTTATTCTTATATTCATTAATATTTTCAGGAAAATCAAACGCAATTAAAAAAGATTCAATCATCGAATAGTCTCCATGACAATATTCGTCTTTAACCCAATCGACATATTTCATTAATTGTTCTATATCTTGATTATAGCCTGAATCTTTTTTTAATTCTATAACAACATATTTCGATTTCATAGGAGCAAAACCAGTTATAAACTTTAAACCAAATATATCCATTTTATCCATATAATCAATAGGTTTAAAAGGAGAAGCTACTACTTGGTGAGACAAATAATCCCATTCACCTAATATATCAATAGTTTTGGGGTATCTATAAGATAATTGATATAAAATGCCAGCTTCTAACGCCATTTCGTGTGTCAACCTACCATCTTCGTCATTACAACTTAAAATTGTACTTAAATTTAATATATAATCATTATTTTTAACTTTATTGTCAATTTCTTGGTGGAAATATTTATAATTTGTGGTATAAATACAATCCGATGTGTGTTCTTGTAAACAACTTTGATTAAACTTAAGTATAATATTCTTTAATGCTTGATTCTCTTCGTCGTCAAATTTTATAAACGAAACCTTCCAAAAAGCCCTAAGCATTTTAAAAGCAGAAGGATTAGAAGCAAGAACATCATCCATATCTATTCCTTTCGTAAAAAAATATGGCGCAGGTTTAAAGAAACAAACCCATGGCTGAAATTTATTGTCAATTATATTTTCATTCCATAAAAGTTCTTTGTTGATTTCATCATATTTGACCTTAAGCGGATCTTTAATAGATAGAAAATTAGAATATTTACAATCATTATTAATATTAGTAAGTTCTCCTATTCCATAAATATTTCTTTTAATAAAAAAATAAACATTATCACCCGCTTTCATAGTAGCATAATCCGCAAAAGTAGCTTCCTGAAAGTCTCTCCATCTATTAACTGGATAATTTATTTTTGTTGCATATATTCCATTGTTTATATACAACTTTAATGAATCTTCACTGTCTAAATTAAATATATATCCTGCCATTTTTCATACCTTTTTAATAATTAGTAATAATTAATTCGTCTATAGCGCCTCTTTTAGCCGCCTTACAGTTTATTGCCCTTATAGCCCTTATTTTCTTGATATTATATTGTTTATATAAATTTAAGATTAATTCACTATAAGAATTTGATAACATAAAATAAACTCTTTTTTTAGTGAGCCTGTCGCATAACTCTTTAAGTTCAAACTGGGCATCAACGTCGAAATCGTCCTTATAATACTTAGTAAAAGACGATGTTTTGCTTATAGGCATATAAGGAGGGTCAAAATAAACAAAATCGCCGGTTTTTATCTTACTTTCTATGGCCGAAAAAGGCGACAATGCAATTTCGGTTTTTTTCAATAACTCGCTACATACTTTTAAATTTTTTTCATCTATTATGTTTGGATTTTTATAAAAACCGAACGGTACGTTAAAATATCCATCCGAATTAGTTCTATATAGACCATTATAACAAGTTTTATTTAAATATATAAAACGGCTTGCTTTTCTGACTTTGCTAAATTTTTTGTAAGAAGGTTTTCTATCTAAATTTCTTATTTTATAAAATTCTTCTTCCGTATTTTTATATCTGCGTAAATCCTCGATTAAGGAATCTACATCATTTTTTACGACATTATAAAGATTAATGAGTTCCGGGTTTATATCAGATATATAAGCATTTTCAGGTTGAATAGCAAAGAATAATGCGCCGCCGCCGATAAATGGTTCAAAATATCTATTATAGTTTGCGGGAAACAAACTTATAAGTTCTTCGATTAATTGTCTTTTCCCCCCGGCCCACTTAATGAAAGGCTTAGGATTGGTAAGGTTTGCATCTGTTTTTGATTCTACTAAACTTAAAATAGGCATATGGATTTGAATTTATTTATAAAATTTACTTTAAAAATATCAACATTTAGAACCTCATCATCGCTTCCAGCTTTATCCCGTTCATCACATAAACGAATACCGTCCCGACGTAAGCTCCCGTCTTTGCTATTACCCTGTATCCGTAATAATTAGCCGTTGCCTTGCCGTATTGCCTTGCCTCTTGAATAGTATTATTTATAACAGGTTTTATTCCTTTTGGCAAATTATCCCACCCCACCCCACCATATTGGTATTTTTAACCTCTGCGATGTTTCCGTTGCATATCTTATAATTTTCTATTGCCCAATATGCCGGTTTAGGAAAGCCCTGAGTGCGCCTTATTATGCTTATTATTTTGCAATCTGACATAGTCGTTGTTATAGGCAATGCGTTATAGGTATAGGCTCCGTAAGTATAAGTATAAGGACTGCCGGAATTATAAACCCGCATTGCAAGTTTGTTGAAGTTAGAATCTGATTTATTGTATGGAATGTTAAAAATGCCGAAAGCAAAAGATTGCGTTGTTTGGAATATAAAAAACAACGCTAATAATAATATCAATTTATATTTATTTATCATTTTTTTATCCTTATCTTAATAAAAAATCAATATCTAAAGCAAAATGAAACTGCTTAATTTTTGACTTGTCGAACACTCCGTCTATCTTGGCGCTGAAATTCATAATTATTTTTCCTAAAATAATCGCCAAAACCGAAATTATTATTATATTTTCTCTCCCGACAAATATTCCTATCGCCCCTGCCGATAAAACGTCGCCTGCGGCGTAAGAACCGACCTTTAAAATATCAATTAGGATAAACAAGCCTAAACCAATTAACAACGCCTCAAAAGCGTTAATAAGGGGCTTATTTGCGATGTAGGCGAATAACACGCCCGCAAGCATTAAAAATATGGGGATAAATCTGTGTATTCTTTCAAAAAGCATATCCGTCAAAGACATTAAAATTAATCCGGAGAAAAGAATGAGATATTTAAAGTTAAAACCGTCAGGGATAATTAATTTATGGGTTGAAAAAGCGGTAGTTACGGCAAAATAAATATCGGTAAAATTGCGGGAGAAAAAGGGATAAAGCAAAAGCACGCCGGCAAAAACGGCAATAACGGGGAGAATAAATATGCGTTTGGATTTAGAACTATTAAAAATAAAAAGCAAGATTATTTTATTTTACTAATAAATAAAAAAATGATATATTAAAAAAATGAAAAATATTCAAACCAATAAAGTAAAAGTTTTTGAAAACTGGCGAATATCAGTTATTAATAATTATGGAGAATTTATATGGCCCCAAATTAATTATAATCTTAAAGCAGAACCAATATCTATTGTATTTGAAATAAAAAACAATATAAATAATCCACAATCTATTCTTTTTAATCAAATTTGTCAATTAATTTCCAGTATTCCAATTAATTGTATTAAAATAAGTTTTCAAAAAAATTCTCCATATAAAATTGATAATACTAAAATAAGTAGTATGTTAAATTTAACTTTGTCTAAAAATATTAGCAATAATGATTTAATTAATTCTTATTGGCAATATAGATTAGAAACCAGACCATTAAATTGTCTTACTTGTGATATAGATTCATTAGAATTAAGTAATAATAAAAAACTTATATCTATCGAAGCAACTTATTTATTTGATACTGTAAATATTCAATCGGCTATAGAAAACATTTTTAAAACGTTTAAATTCCGTTGTAATAAAGTTAATCCTAAACAATATTTAGTTCAACAAAATTTTATTTCAAAACTTAATGGAAAAGCTTATATTCTATTTCATCAAATTTCTAATAATACAACATTAGACACTAAAAACCAATGTTTATTATTGGAGAATAATGAGTTATTTTATCCAATGCTAACATCAATTAAAGATAAAAATATTGATATACAGTCATTTCTAAAAAAATATGGTTTATATTTAAGCGATAACCTGAAAGCTTTTTCAAATATTTACTATGCTTATAATTATATTCAAGCCATATAAATATTATCAAAAAAATTCCAATCTTTTTTTAATAATTTCACAATATTCTTTATTAATTTCAATTCCTATATAATTTCTTTTATTTAGTTTTGCTGCTTTAAGCGTAGTTCCTGATCCTGCAAATGGGTCTAAAACTATATCACCTTCATTGCTCCAACTTATTATATGATCGTTTGCAAGTTGTTCGGGAAATTGTGCTTTGTGTTTTATTTTTCTGTCTATTCCGTTGTTTTGGCTATATATCCATATATTTGATTTTATTTTACTTGATTTAACTATTTTTTTAGGTTTTCCTATATATATTTCGTCTGCTGTTACTTGTCCTCTATAGTTTATATCTATACGCCCACATTGTTTGGTTTCTACTTCTATAATTTTTCCATGCTTTGGCAAGCCTTTGCTGAATACAAACATATATTCAAACGAATTTGTGTATCTGTGCGCTTTAAATTGCGGTATAGGATTTTGTTTTTGGTATATCATCGTATCATGTAAATTAAATCCTACTTCTCTAAAGTAAAGTGCTTGTTTAAAGCTTGAACAAGTCTCGCTACCGTTAATCGTAGCATCGCCTACGACCCAAACTACTATGCCACCTGTTTTTGTTATTCTGTAAAGTTCGTATATGACTTGTTCCCATATGTTTTTATTCCATATTTCGAAAATATTATTTTTATAATTTCTTAGATTGTCGTATGGTGGAGAAGTTAGAGTTAAATCTATTGAATTATCGTTTATTTTTTTCAATATATTAATGCAATTTTCGTTATAAACTTTATTAATAGACAAACCTATATCAATAATATTATTATTCATTATTTCTTTATTTCTTTGAATATCATAGTCGTATTCTTTTGTGCTATTTTCTGTAGAATTCATATTAATTTCATATCTTTATTATTTTTTTATGTTTTTAGTTTTATTATCTTTTGCAAAAATATCAATAGCTTTTGGAATTTATACTTATACTTTTATCTTTAAAACCTCATAATCGCTTCCAACTTTATCCCATTAAGCACATATACGAATACCGTCCCGACGTAAACTCCTGTTTTTGCTATTATCCTGTATCCGTAATAATTAGCCGTTGCTTTGCCGTATTGCCTTGATTCTTGGATAGTATTATTTATAACAGATTTAATCCCGTTTGGCAAGTTATCCCAACCCGCCATATTGGTATTTTTAACTTCCGCTATATTGCCGGAGCAAATCTTATAATTTTCCACAGCCCAATAAACCGGTTTCGGGAAGCCCTGTGTCCTGCAGATTATGCTTATCAGCTTGCACCCTGACATAGTCGTCGTTAGCGGCAAAGCGTTATAGGTATAAGCTCCGCTGGTATAAGTATAAGGACTATTTAAATTATACACCCGCATTGCAAGCTTGTTAAAGTTAGAGTCTGACTGGTTGTAAGGAATATTAAAAATCCCTAAAGCAAAAACCTTATTTGCAGAAAACAAAATAAATGCAAATATAAATATTTTAAAAATTATTTTAATCATTTTTTAATTTTAAAAAATTCCGTCAAACTATTTATCTTATTCTCCGGCTCCGGCAGACTAAAATCTCCATAACCTCTATTGAGCCAATAAGCGTTGCACTCAGGACAGTTTAATTCTATATGATGAATTGCCAAATTATAATCGTCTATGAAATATTTTATTCCAAGTTCTGAAATAATTCTATGCTTTTCTTTCGTATCGGCATGATATACGGGAATGTCTTTGCCGAATACTGTAGATACGTTTAATTTTCTCAAATGCAAAGCTTCTTTCGGGCTTGACGTTATAAAGCATTTGATATCCTTAATATAATGTTTTAAGTTTATAACCTCGTCAAAAACTTCCATATCGGAAAAGTCAATTCTTGAATTGATTAAGGAGACCTGCTCCGCCGTAATCTCGTATCTATCCGCCATATTGTATATTTCGGGACGTTTGATTGAAATATTTAGACCAAGTTCGGCGGCTTTCTTCCTGAAAGTTTTCTCGTAGTCGAATATAACGCCGTCAAGGTCTAATGCGGTTTGGGTTAACATTATAATCTCCGCTTTAAGATTTTATTTTTTAAGGAATTCCGACAAATCAGAATATACAAAAGAACTCTTGCCTATACGTTTCATGTCTTCCGCTTCTTGGGCATGAATTTCCTCGGCTTCTTCTTTTGACAACGGCTGCCAATTCCCTTCGTATAACTTTATCCCATATATTTTTCTCTGAGATATGGGGCGAACATTACCTTTTCTATCCGTTTCAATACCTAATTCTTGACTTATTATTATGTTTCCGAAAGCACAAGTTATGACCTTTTGCAAAAAATTCCTAAAGCTGTCTCCGGCAGCCAAACGATTTCTACGAACGATTTCCGGCATCGCACGTTTTATCCCTTCCTCCGCCATAAACTCGCTATAACTACCGCAAAACACGCCTTCAGGCGATAAAAAGACATTTGCCTTTTCCGTCTTATCTATGGAAGAACCGTATATAAAGGTAATACGTTTATTCCCTGGAATCCGGAGAATGAGCTCAGTTATTTCTTTTGCGATTTTATATAATTTTGGTTCGTTATAATTCTGGATTTTCATATAGCTTTTTCCATATATATGCTAATATCAATATACCAAGCCAACCGAGCCACGATAAGATATAGCCACCTATAGACACGAGATAGATAAGCAGTTCAAATTTAGTTCCGGAAAAACTGCCATTCTCAAAAATAGAGCCGTATTTGACTCCGTGTATAATCGACATTATAGTCGCAACAAGAAAAGCTATAAGCGATGCGTAGAAAATATAATTTCTAACCTTACTCGTAGTTTTCATGCCTCCCCCCTCTTTTTCTTTAATATTTTATATATATTTTATACGGAAATTTGCTTTCCTTCCGTTAAAGAATAAACCTTTTCTTTTAACTTTTCTTTTTTGTATTCTTTTTCCAAATCAAATAACTCTGCTTTCAAACTTTTAATTATTTCAGGTATTCTTTTCAAATCTTCTTCTAAATAGTAAATCTTTGCGCTTCTGTTTAAAGAAGCGTCTATTATTTTATTGCTGAAATCATCATGACCGTTATCGTTAATATATTCCTGCGTTCTTTCGTCCGTTATCTTAAGTATTTTTTTTAAGAATTCCATATTTTCAGGTATTTCCGATAACTTTTTTTCCATTCTAATTATCTCTTTTTGATTAGATACAATTTGTGCTTCAATTTCAGCAATCTTTTTTTTTACAGATTTTAATTTAAAATTTTCAAACATTTCGACACCTCTTTCTAATAGTTTTTATTTGCCCTTAAACTAACAAACAAAGCTCTATTTTTAGCAATATTTTCTTTTTTCATAACGTTGCACCAATCTACCAGTTCATCAATGTTTACAATTACTTTTTTAACATTATACCCTTCTTTCCTTAAATTTTGCATTGTAGCAGTCGCAATTTCAAGCCAAACTTCATAAACACTAGGCATAGAATCCTTATCATCAATGACTCTTAATAATTTGTCGTATTCGTCTTTTTTATACCAAGCAATAACAATATCGTCCATAAAACACCGTTTTTATATATGAATTTAAAAATTAGATTATGAAATTCTTTTTTTAGCCCGGGGAATATATTCTTGTATGTGAACATTCCATCCCCTTTTACTTTTGCTGGCCTCGAATTTTTTGTTTTTTCTAAATTCTAAGCGTGCCTTTATCGCTTCATCTCTTGTCGCAAAACCTTTCGCAACTATAAAAAGGTTATACCCGCATGGTTTAAGCATTCATTGCCAAATACTTGCCCGGCATTATTTCAAATCTGGATACCTCTACGCCTTTTATAAGAATAACATACTCATTAGGTTTTAAAGCCAAATTATCTTTAATATGGATAGGCGGCACAAT
>SGBC01000004.1 GCA_004195045.1 Candidatus Acididesulfobacter guangdongensis | reverse complement strand
TTCGGCATATATTTATATTAAACCCGAAAAAAGCTGACTCCGACTTCAGCGTAAATTTTTTAGTTGCAATAACTTTTGTAGAGTTTCATTATCTTTTGCAGAGTATCAATAACTTTTGGAACTTACAACTGCCGTGCAGACCGCCGCTGTATTGACTTCCGCTGTCATTTACACCGTCATATTTGCCGAAAGATAAATCTATACCGTCTATGCCGTTTTTAAAATTTCTGCCGGAAACAGTATTGAATTTTTCCGTATGCATTACATATTTATGTCCCATTTTTTCAGAATACCGTTTGGCAGTATCAATACCGGCATTACCCATTATAATATGAGTTCCGATATTTGAATCTATAAGCGAAATATCCCCGTATTTATTTTTTAGAAAAGAAATATCCTGCAAACTTATGCAGACTCCAGTACCTGTTTTTCTTAAATTTGCAAGTTCTATATCAAAATTGTTTATATTTAAGACCGGAAACTCATCTAAATATATAAAAATATCTTTATATATAAAATCGTCATAATTACTTTCTGCTTTTTCGCCTAAGTCTATCTCTGCTTTAATACTTGCTTTTTCGCCTGAGTTGACATCAGCTTTAATATTAGCTTTCTCGCATGGTTCATTGTCTGCCTTATTACCGTTTGAAGCAGAATTATTCTTTAAAATTTCTCTCCGGTTTTCATATATTTCTTTAATTACCATATCGGTAATAATTGAAATTAGTCTTGAGCCGCCTGAATTAATTTTTTCCTTAGGAACTGAAACAATCAGCAGCGTATCATTATTTTTATTAAACAAATCTTTTATAGTTAAAAAATTACCGTCTGACAGAATTTTCTCTGTCGTTTTAAAAGCATTTTCTACATTTGCGTTTTTTATAAAATCAAGTCCGTTCAAAATATCTGTAATAATTTTTGCCCGTTCATAAGAAGGTATTTCGAAAAAATTATTAAAGATTTCTTTTATTTTTTTGCTGTTATTTCCGTTATAAGATTTTATTTCTTTTTCTATAAAACTGAATCCTTTTTCAAAAAATTTTTTTGCCGTAATCAAATTAAAATATTTAATGTCGTATTTGCATTTAAGATATAAAAGGCAGCCATAAAGAATATCGGCGCTTCTTTTAGAATAATATTTGTGCGCCTGAATATCTCCTCCTTTTAGTTCGTTGTTATCGGCATAAAAAATCATGGAAGAAAGTTCATAAAGTTTGTCATCGCTTGCCGGCATAATATTTTCTTTTCTATTTTCATTGTTATAAAAATCATTTTTATCGCCGCACCTTTCTATAAGCGGATTAAAATGTACGGAGCCGTCATTATACGGATCGAAATGTACTATTTTTTTGCTATTGGCAAACCAGCTGTCCTTCACTGCGTTGTATAAATACGGTCCGTCTATATCTATTGCGTAAACGCATGTATTCTTAAAGCAGGCATCTTTTCTTATGGATGGTATTATATATTTTGAAGTTTTGCCGCCGCCTGTGGGCGATACTATCATAATATGTTCAAATCTTTTTTTTCTGTCTATTCCTATAATTAATCTATTTTTATTTTTATCATTGTCATTGCTGTAATTATTATTATCGTGAAAATAATTATTATAATCGCTATAGCTATTGTAATAATTATTAAGATCCATGATGCCTAATCTGAAATAATTAATATTCTCATCAGTATGGATATAGCCGCTTTTTTTATCGGCAGAAATCTGCTCAGACGAAATATTGCTTATGTATTTATTCTTGTTTATTTTGTATTTATTCTTGTTTTTATATATAAGAAAAACTAATAGCAGCAGGATAACGATAAAGTCTTTAAATATGAAAAAAGGGAAATTTATAGCGTTAATACGTTGAAACGGCATAAGCAGCAAAATTAAAACAAAAGTTAAAAAAGCGTACAGCAATAAATTTCTGAAACCGAATCTTTTTAACCTGTTTTTGGCTTTATCGCCGCTATATGATTCGTAGGATTCATAGGGCTCGCAATAAAAATTTTGGATTATTTCTTCGGCGGCGGCAAATCTTCCGGTTGCGGCAGTATGGATATTAGTGTTATCGCCTGCGTTATTCATTGTTATTTAACTATATACAATAAATATATATAAATATACACAATATACACAATATATGCATTATATATAATAAATATATATAATGCAAAAATATAATTGATTAACTATTTATCCCATAGTCGAAGCAATGTACTTGTCCCTGCATAGCCGATATTTTCAGTCAAGTTATTTTTACCTGTCAAAAGCTCTCTTTACATGTATATAAATATAAACCGCAAACAGAATAAACACTGCAATAACTGCAGCCAGTCCCAATTTATGAAAATAAGGCATAATTAAATTTATATTTTGTCCCAGTTTTAAACCGAGATAAACAACAATGGTATTGTAGATAGCAGAACCGATAATTATAAAAACGGCGAATTTTTTATAACTCATAAGAGTAGTCCCCGGCGGAAAACCTATATATGTTTTTATTACTGGAAGCATTATTCCTATCAGCACGGCAAAACTTCCGTATTTCAAAAACCATTCTTGCGCTCTGTCAATATCCTTTTTGCTTATAAGCAGATATTTTCCGTATTTTTCTAAAAAAAGCCTCCCGCCCTTTGCGCCGATAAGATAGAGCAGCGAAGAACCTATTAACGTTCCGGCAGTGGCGGCAATGATTATTAAATAGAAATTAAATTTCCCTTCACCTGAAAGGAAACCGGCAGTGCCAAGCACAATTTCCGAAGAGATAGGCAGAGCGCAGCTCTCTAAAATCATTAAAAATATGATGCCCGCATACCCGAATGAAATTGCTATGGCTATAAGGGATGAAAAAAATTTTAATATGGCTGAATTCACATTAACGGTTTTTTATTTATATTTAATCGTGATAAGTTACTGAATTATCAAGCTATTAAGTTATTAAGCGCCTAAATTATTTATTGCTCCTGCGTGACCGATTTAATAGAATCGTAAACAACGCCTAAAAGTTCGTCTATTTCGTTTTTTTCTATTACAAGAGGCGGCAAGACAACGATGATGTCGCCCAGCGGTCTTATTATAACGCCTCTTTCTCTTGCTTTTAATATGACTTTATGACCTATTTTATCTTTTTGGGGATAAGGCTCTTTAGACTTTTTATCAGAAACAAGCTCTATGCCTGCCATAAGACCTATTGTTCTAACTTCTCCGACGTGCTCAAGTCCGCAAAATTCTTTAAGTTTTTTTGAAAAATATTCAACTTTCGGAGCATTTGCATTAATTATATTATTTTTTTTAAATAATTCCAAAGATTTTATTGCCGAAGCCGAGGCAAGCTGATTGCCTGTATATGTATGCCCATGGAAGAAAGTTTTATTATCTTCAAAATTTGCAATAAACCCTTCATAAATTTCTTTCGAAAAAAGTGTCGCCGCGAGAGGAAGATATCCTCCTGTTATGCCTTTTGCAATGCACATTGCATCCGGATTAATATCTTCATGTTCGCACGCGAACATTTTTCCAGTCCTGCCGAAACCTGTAGCAACTTCATCTACGATAAGCAGCACTTCATTATCTCTGCACGCTTTTTCAATTTTTTTCATATATCCAGCAGGCATAGTTATCATGCCGGCTGCGCCCTGCACCATCGGCTCTATTATAACTGCAGCGCTCTGGTCTGCATAATATCCTATTATTTTTTCTGCTTCTTTAGCGCAATAAAGTTCGCATGCAGGATGTTTTAAATTAAACGGACATCTATAACAATAAGGATATGTTATTCTTAATGTTTCAAAAAGAAGAGGTTTGTAAATAGAATGAAAAAGCTCCATGCCGCCGACGGAAACGCTGCCTATGGTGTCGCCGTGATATGCCGATGTCGCCGCGATAAATTTCTTCTTGTTTTTATATTTCGCCCCTTTCTGTCTAAAATATTGAAACGCAACCTTGATTGCAATTTCAACCGATGTCGAACCTGAATCCGAATAAAAAACTTTTTTCAGATTAGCCGGCGCTATTTCAATTAGTTTTTGAGCCAGAATAGCGGACGGAACACTCGCCAGACCAAGCAAAGTGCTGTGAGATATTTTATCTGCCTGTTCTTTTATAGCGTCGTTTAATTCTTTATTATTATGACCGTGTATATTTACCCACAGCGATGAAACGCCGTCTATATACTTATTGCCGCGAATATCGTAAAGATATATGCCGTCGCCTTTTTCTATAACGATGTTATCGTCTTTTTCCCAGTCAAGCATCTGGGTAAAAGGATGCCATACAAATTCTTTGTCAATTTTTTCGATGTCGGTTAAAGGCATATGCGTATTTTAATAAGTGGAAAAGGCGTCAGATTAATTTTTTTGCAAATATTTTCTTTGTTAATTGAACTACTTCATATGCAAAAAAATAAAATCTGACACCTTTTCCTTTAATCTTGCAATAGAAAGTTATTTTTGCTTAACCGAGCAAAGAAATGTATAAATATTTTCTATTGCAGGATTAAGATATAATTTTAATAATATATAAATAAATCAAATAATATATAATATATACTTATTCGCCAAAAATTTCAACATTATTAGAATAAAGATAGGTAATCTTTTTATATCCGTGTATTATAATATTGATTTCAACCCTATAAAAATTTGATTCTCCTTGTTGTCCTTGTTTATTAAGTTTTTTACCGTTGTCAATATCTTCAATAATATATTTATAATCGAGCGTTTTATTTTTTACGCTGTGCAATTTCTTTCCGTTTTTATACAATATGATTTCATAATTAGTCTTTTTATGATTTATATTTATTCCTGAATAAAAATTTATATACCGTATTTTATTTTTTATTTTTTTTAGATTTATAATATCTCCGCTTGTAAAATATTCTTCTTTTTTATTATCTTCTGCAACTCCTGCTTCAAAATAAAAACCCTCTGGCTTTCCGAATAAATCAAAGGAAAAGTAGCACGAACCTTTTTTTATAGCTTTTACTATTAAATTTTTGTCCGCTTTTATATCAATATCATTATTTCTGCCTGAAAATTTTCTGTCAAGCAGAAGATGGGTTCTTGCAACGCTAAAAAGTTCTTCGTATTTTGGAAAATGTATTCTGATGTTTTTGCTCAGTTTGACATTTGAATGTGCATCTATAGAAGCTATGCCGGTTATCATTTTATTATGTTTTTGAACGCTGTCCCAAAATTTTAATGTTTTTTTAGGTTTGTGCGCAAGAAAATGCAGGGAATAAAAACTATTAATTTTATAGGTGATTAAAACTAATAAGATATATAACGGATTCATTCCTCTCCACTGCGAATCCAGATTTATTATTTCAATTCCGGCATAGCCTTTAACGGAAAAATTTTTCCACGGGGTCCACCAGTTATACGGATGACAGATAATGCCGACGCCGTTTTGTTTTTTTATATCCGCGAGCACGTCTCTGTAATTGCCTCTTTTAATTTCGTCTTTAATTCCGAGCGCAAGAAAATGACCAAATTCGGTATTAATTTCTTCTCCGGCAAAATAAAATAAGTTTTCATAATACCCTTCAATGCCGTCATATTTCGGCTTTAACGTGTTATGGTCAGAAGAAATCAAAAAATCCGCCTTAAGTCTTTTTGCTATTTTAATCAGATTTTCAATCTTGCCGGAACCGTCGGAATACGTTGAATGGAAATGTATAATACCGTTTAAGTCGTAAAAATTTTTATGTCCCTTATAAGTGTTTATCTCCGAAAAATAGATTTTGATTTTAAACAATTTTACTTTTACATAAATCAACAGTAATAAAATAATAACGGCAAGAATAATCAGTCGTGAACCTAATATTAGAAAAGGTAAATGCAAATTGAAATACATTTTATTTTATTTATATTTATTTATAAATTCATTGTTTATAAAACAATTTAAATTTTTTGCTGTTTGTTCTTTCTGTTTCTTAAATATATTGTAAGATTTTTTGCCCATATCTTTCCATTTTGTTTCATTTTCTATAAATTTAATAAAGTCATTTAAAAAAAAATCCTTTTTGATTACTGCAATAGCATCGTCTTTTAGGTAGGCATCGGCTATATTTTTAAAATTATCTATATACTGACCTGTAATTACCGCTTTGGAATATAATATCGGCTCTAGAATGTTGTGTCCGCCGCTTTCTTCCTTAAATAAACTTTTTCCGACATATATTATATCTGATTTCTTATAAATTTCATCTAATTTCCCGTAATCGTCTATAATTAATATATCGGCGTCTCTATATTTATCAGGTTTATCAAGTTTATCTGGTTTATCGGCGTCTTCAGAGTTATTTATATTTTTAGCGCTATTTACAAAATTTTTTTTAACGAAAATATTTACGTCCGCATTATCTTTTGTGTATAACAGCGCCTTAAAATTATTCTTTCCGGCTGCTTTCTTTATAAGAGGAACTGTTTTAGTATTTCTCGGAGCGAAGATAAATTTGAGCTCAATATTTTTTTTTAAAAAATGTTCTTTAACGCTCCGTAATATTCCTGTCAGAAAAACAATTTCCTTTTTATGAACCGATATAAACGAGATAATTATAATATCGGTATGTTGGGCTTTATCTCTATTTTTATCTGTATCTCTCTGTATATTTTCTTTAAATTCCTTAACTTCCTTAACTTCCTTAATTTCTTTAATCTTATTGATTTCCTTAACTTCCATAACTTCTTTGATTTCCTTGACTTCTTTTACATTTTTGCAGTCGTTTTCATTGCAATAATTATTGAATGATGAAGCAATTTTCAACGGTAAATCAGAAATTTTTACTATATTAATTTTTTCTTTCGGCGATAGAGCTTTCTCAAAATTTTTACCGTTATTAGCACCGGCACAGCTGCGAAAATCATTGTCGGGACTTTGTTCTTCAGCATAAGTTAATTTATCTGTTAATTTATCCGTTAATTTTAGAGAGCCGAAATATTCCTGAAGATTTTTTTTATCTTCGTCGTCAGTTATATTTACATATATACTATTTAAAATTTTATCATCTAATGATTTGTAATTTTTTAAAAATTTTTCTTTTTTAAAATCTAAATCTAATAAATAAATTTTAACATTATTGTTGTTATTATATAAAATTTCTGCGTACTTACTATTTACGCTATGTTCTATTGAAATAAAATAATCCGGCTTAATTGAAACCGCATAAGAGTCAAAAAAATAATTGAATAAATTAGCGGGATGAAAAAAAAATATAATATCTTTGCGGTAACTATCATTGTAATTGCTGCCGTTATAATTGCTGCCGTTATAATTGCTGCCGTTATAATTGCTGCGGCTGCGACAGCTAAAATTTTCCAATATCTTATATGCGGAAGCTGTTTTAATACTTATGAAAAAGACAGGCGCTGCCGGCATTGCTGCGGAAGTAGAGGTTTGCGTTTTTATCAAATCGCATAAATAAAGCGCTATTTTGACCTCTCCTATAGATTCGGCATAAAACCAGAACTTCTTGAAATTAATTTTACTATTGCAGCTATCATCTTTATTTTTATTGCTGCAATCAATATTAGAACTATTTTTATTAACGACAGATACAGCCAATCTCCTGCTGCCCGACGCCGCAATATCAGAATTTACCATTGCAAGACGTCTTTTTATATTGCCGTCTAAAGCAAATAGCTGTTTAAATTTAAGAGATAAATAATTATCTGTTCCCATTTAATTTTATACGATATTTTTTAATCAATACCGTCTATTGTTTTTGCTTCGTCAACCAGCAAAACAGGTATGTCGTCTTCAATAGGATAATACACGCCGCAGTTTCTGCATATCAGTATAGAAGATTCATAAGGATTGCCTTCAGCCGTCGTCTTATTTATTACCGACATTTCAAGTTTCCCTTTACATTTAGGGCATACCAAAAATTCGTCAATCATTTCCTTGATATTCATCTTATTTCTTTCGCGCTCTAAACTCATAAAAATCTATAAAATTAATAATAAAATAATTATAACCTCAGAATTATAAATTTAAAGCTGAACGCCTCCAAAGTTAAAAATTAGCTTGTTAAATTTAATTTTATTACAATATTGCGTTAAACCTAATTTTTAAATTTTTTATACAATCATATTATTTATAAATAAGTTCAGATTTGATATTAATTTTTAATTATTTATTTCTAATTTATTTTCGATTTTATATTTTGTTTCAAAACCTGTATCTTCCAATACTATTTTTTTATCAAGAAGCATTTTGCGTATTTCGTCTGCAGATTTATAATCTTTATTTTTTCTGAACTCATTTCTCTTGTCAATATAACTTTTAATTTCATCGTCTGATAATTCTGTATTTTCAAAATTTTTTAAATATTTTTCTAAAAATATCTGAGGGTCTTTTTTTAATATTCCCAAAATATTCTGTATAATTTTTATAAAATCATAAAATTTATCTAAAAATTCCAATTCATAATCGTTAATAAACCCTTTAGATAGTGAATTATTTATAATTTGGTTTGTTTTTCTGATTAGATTAAATAAAACGGACAATGCGCTGGCGGTATTAAAATCGTCATTCATAGCGCTGTAAAAACCGTTTAAATAATCCTCTATTTCTATATTTTCAGTTTCGTTGCTATTATTAGAATCATTTAGAATGTTATTGCCATTTATACTGTCGCCGTCATTTTTAACAATCTCAATAATTTTATCGGCAATTTTACTTTTAATAGAGATATATAAACTGACAGCCTCGTAAAGCCTTATCAGGGATTGTTTTGCGCTTTCAAGTCCGCCCTGTGAAAAATCTATAAAAGACCTGTAGTGCGTAAACATAAAAAATATTCTTATAACTTCAGGTTCGTAATCTTTAAGTAAGTCCCTGATAGTTATATAATTTTTTAAGGATTTTGACATTTTTTCGTTGTTAATATTAACAAATCCGTTATGGATCCAGTAATTAACAAATTTTTTTCCGGTGAAACTTTCACTCTGGGCTATTTCGTTTTCATGATGCGGAAATATCAAATCTGACCCGCCGCCATGTATGTCAATCTGCTCTCCGAGAAATTTCATGCTCATCGCAGAGCATTCAATGTGCCAGCCAGGTCTTCCCTGACCCCATGGACTTTCCCAGAGCGGCTCATTCGGTTTTGATTTTTTCCACAGCGCAAAATCAAGCGGATTTTCTTTTTCATCGTTTAAAGGAATTCTTGCGCCTGAAAGCAATTCATCTATATTTTTATGAGAAAGTTTGCCGTACTCTTTAAATGAATCGACCTTAAAAAAAACATCATTATTTTTTTCGTATGCAACACCTTTATCTATTAAAGATTTAATAAATAAAAGCATATCCGCTATCGTTTCAGTAGCTTTAGGCTCAAAAGAAGGATGCTCGACAGACAGCGAATCCATATCATTGTGAAATTCATCAATAAAGCGTTCGGAAATAATATTAAAAGCAACACCTTCTTCATTAGCTTTTTTAATTATTTTATCATCGATATCGGTAAAATTTCTGACATATACGGTATCAAATCCTAAATGCTTTAAATAACGGTAAATAATATCAAACGTGATATATGCCCTTGCGTGCCCTATATGCGAAAAATCATATGCGGTAATGCCGCAAACATACATCAGCACTTTATTTTTATTGAGCGGTTTAAATAATTCTTTAGAACCGCTCATTGTATTGAAAATAAATAGACTATTCTTAATTTTTTTTAAATCCATGTTAATGGTATCCGGATAATTTGAAAATTTATTAATTTAATAATTTATTATTTAATAATTTAATTTTGATAATGATAATTATGATTATGATTATGATAAATAAAGATTGTAGATAGTCGTAAACATAAATATTTAATAACTCCTCATACGCAATTCGCGGCGCTTGTATCTAAAATATATTATCAGTTTATAAGTAAAATTTATAGCTTTATTTTTAATATATATCATCAAATTTTTACATTAATTTAATTCAATTTTAACAAAACATTCATAATAATGAAATATATTTTTGTTAAATTTATTATATACGCTATAAACAATAAATAATTTAACGCCGGATAGCTATTTTTATTTTATTATATCGGCAGCACACAGAGCGGCGATAGAGACGGCGCCTTCTCGGATTGGCAGCTTATATCGATAGCATAAACTTATAACACGCATTTATAACATAAACTTCAATATCAACTTATAGCAGATACATTTATACGCAGTTACGTATAACATAAACTTATAACGTCAACTTAAAAGGATTGCAAAATGGAACTGAACGTTAAAGTATTAGAAAAAGCAGACAATTTAAAAAATAATTTAAATATTAAAAATTTGCATGATAATAAAAACAATAAGATAAAAAAAAATTTAAATATATCTGAAAAAGATATCGGCGAATTATCAGAAAAAATAACCAGATTTGAAAATTTAACAGATAAAATAAATGCTATTAAATCCTTTAATGATGAAAAGTTAAGAAGTTCTAAAATAATGGAAGCGGAAAGCGAAATTAAAAATTTATGCAATTCTGGTTTTATAATAAAAAATAATAATGATTTTCTAATAAAAACTTATGGCATAATAGACGAAAAAACCTTAGGCAGTATAAAAAACATGACATATTCAACTTCAGTTTCCGAAAATCCCATAGTAGAAATTCAGGGAGTAAAATTTCATGAGATGACGAAATACGGCAGGGATATAGCGGTAAAAAATATCTTAATTTCACAGGATAAATTCAAAGAAATTAATATTAAAAAAAATACAGGGAACTACAGTCTGAATAACGAATTTAAATTATCCGACTTTACTCTGAAAAATTATTTTGAATTAAAAGAAAACGGTCTTAATATAAATATTAAAAAAACTGCGCCCGGAACTATAACGATAGTTTCAAAAACGGACAGCGAAAGAAACATAACAAAAACGGCAATAAATGAAAATAATAGTTTATTTAAAAAAGAGCACTTTAACGATGTCAAAAACCTTAACATAGATAATTTGCAATTGCCGGACATCCATAGCCATACAATTATCAATACGGTAACGTATGAATTGCTCGAAAAACCAAGCGTATATATATGGAAAAATAAATCAGACAACATTGAAAATATCATTTCTAAAACTATTCCTGAATCAAGCAAACCGCTGCTCGGAGCGCTTAACTATTACAAGAATTATCTTGACGGGTTCAAAAATATAAAAATTTCCATTGACAATAAAAAAATAATGGAATTAGAATCCCATTTTAACTGGGACAAAGTAAGAGAATATATTAAAAAAAGAGACTATGAATAT
The DNA here is from genome assembly GCA_004195045.1 of Candidatus Acididesulfobacter guangdongensis. Classification (NCBI taxonomy): domain Bacteria; phylum Candidatus Acidulodesulfobacteriota; order Candidatus Acidulidesulfobacterales; family Candidatus Acidulidesulfobacteraceae; genus Candidatus Acidulidesulfobacter; species Candidatus Acidulidesulfobacter guangdongensis. The sequence goes on along the minus strand of SGBC01000004.1, from coordinate 285,912 downwards.
GCAAAATCAATTTATTCTCAGGTAAATATTTCCGGCAATCAACATATGAATACGAGTTTAGATATAAACATAAATAAAAAACAGACTCCAGTACAGATTCATCACATAAACCAGCTGCAAGACGGCGGTGCAGACAATATTGCAAACTATGTGGCGCTTAGCGAAGATAATCATAAGCAAATTGACTCATGCGATGTTTTTATAGACAAAAATTTATCTCATTACAAAGAGTATAATTTCGAAAAAAATATAGAATCAAATAACGCCGACTTTAAGCAAAATATTACAAACGAAAATGAAATGAAAAATTTGCTTAGTACTATCGGCGAACTTTCTACATCCGAAAAGATTTTACTGAATGAAATTAAGACAACGGTAGAATCCAACTCTTCCTGCAGATTAACAATGGCAATAAATAATGAAAGCGCATTAAAGCTAAAATTCACTGATTATAAAACCGATGAAGATCTAAGAATATATTCATTAAAAAATTTATCTGAAAAAGAAAAACTCATCGCATTTGCAGGTTTAAACAATTTTATAAAGGAATTAACAACCTACAATAAAATTATATAATATTACCGGAGAAAACGAATGAATTATTATTATGAATTAAATAAATTAGCAAGATTTTATGAAGGCATTCAGGCATTTCAGAAAAATGCCGAACAATTTTTATCCAAAAGTAATAGTTTTAATAATTACGATAACTATAATGGGCTCAATGACTGCGGCAATAATACAAATAATGACTCAAATATAGATTTGAGATTAAATTTATTAAAATCATACTATATAAACGGAAACTTTACGGCAATAAAAGCGCATATAGATAATTTCGAAAAAACCTGTAATATTAAAGAGTTCGTTAAAAAATTTAAATTAAGCGCTCCAATATCAAGCAGAATAAATATTAATAATGCCTGCAATACTTTCTTAAAAAAAATAATGACTGAATATTATAATGTCATTATAATCGGCAATGAATATCTTAGCGCTTATGATAAATCTGCAATAACGAAACAAATTCTTATATATCTGGAGATATTTAATACTATCAACTCGCTAAAAGATATAATAAATACAACAGTAAATGAAAAAGAAATTAATAATAATGATATAAAAAATATAGAAACAGATGAAAAGGAAATTGATAATAATGATCTAATAACTATAACAACAAATGGAAATGAAATTAATGGTGACGATACTACAAATATAAAAATAATAATAGATAGAAAAGAAATTAATAATAATGATAAAATAGAATATAAATACTGCAATGAACCGCATGAACCAGATTATTCAACTTATACTTATACATATAACTACAATTATACGCCGCTTTTTTTCGATTTATGCAAATATTTATATGAATTTAAAGAATATGAAAAACTTACTTTCTTTTACAATATGATGAATTTCAGTAAAAAAATATATAACGATTTTAAAAATTCTTATGCTGAAGAAATGTACAGTACTGCCTTTGAAAATTATAGTGCCGGCTCAACATCCGAAACTTTCGAAGAGTTTGATAAAATCCATTATAAAATCAATGGGGATTTTGATAAAATAAAGATAGAAGAAAGCAACGCAGCATATAATAATATTAATTCAAAATTCTTTGATATTTTAAATATGTGGGAATCAAGAACCAAAAATTATTATACTAAAGATGAAATTTGCTTTAGCTCTGCTATGTTTATAACAAACGAATATATACCGGTACTCTCTGAACTATATAATGACATAGGAAATGGAAATATATATACTGATGATAATATTACCGGCGTGATTAAAGCCAATTATTCTAACGCTCTTAAATTATTCAAAAAAGCCATTGCGCTTAATAGCTATAATCCCGACTATTATTTTAACTACGCAGAATGTCTTAAAAAATCCGGCAGATCAAAAGACGCCGAAATTTTTTTCAAAAAAGCCTTTGAATCTGCTTTATAGTTTTTTTAAAAATATAAATGAAAATAATGTTATAATATCGTAAAATTTATTAATAAAATAATATAAGGTTGTACGTAATGGCGCTTTGGAACAACGAAACCGAAATTAAATTCTTTATAGAAGCTCTTAAAAATTTTGCCTCGCCGGAAAAGCTTTTTTATAACTTACAAAGCGGTTATTATGCTTATATTCCAAAGGGTTATGACGCAGAAGGACAGACTTTGCAGAGCAGAAATTCACTCATTGGACAATTTACCGAAAAATGGTGCAAAACGCTTTTTGAACCAATCGCTAAAGAATTAGGGCTTTTTGCAGTCAACGGCGTAATTTGCGAGGAACTCAGTCTTACCAGAAAATCAAGCGCAGACCTTGCATTTTGCACGACTAATGATGTTATTCAACAACCGGATAATATAAAATTAATCTTTGAAATTAAAATGAGCATAGTTTCTAATTACAAGTTTACTGCGCCAGACAAAATAGAATTTATAGGAGATTATAAACAGCACAAAGGCAACCCTGCTTTGCTTCGTTCGGACTCCATGTTAAAAGCAATCGGGAAATCGATTAACATCAGAGTGTCGGGGCTTGCTTCAACGAAAATTCCTATTGTTATTTTAGGTAATAGTCCGATCACGGAAAGTTATATCAAAAAAGTAGACTTCTTAAAAACTTCAGGGGTCATTCAAGGTTTTTGGTCGCTTAATCCTAAACCGACGAGAAGCGATTTTATTAAAATTACCCCTGAAAAAGGTTTTCAAACAATTGAAGCAACAGATATGATTTTTCAATCATCCAAAAAACTTATAGAAAGCGATATAAACTATTTTTCATCAATGATTTCTAAAATCGATCTTGGGAAAATTATTTCAATTGCAAATATGGAAATAACCGACACTGCAAAAGCGGACAAATTCTTAACTTTAATTCGGAACATAAAATGAAAAAATCAAAAGGAACAGAAACAAGTGCTTTCGGAACTAAAGGAAGAATTAATCATGATAGTTCAATGTTTTATAATTCAAAATTATATTCAGCTATTGAAATTAAAGAAGTAATAGACAAGACTGAGAAAAAGCTACCCGATGAACTATTAAATAAATTCATTCTCGGTTCTGCCGAAAATATGAAAGAATTGCCGGACAATTCCGTGCATTTAATGATAACTTCGCCCCCTTATAATGTTTCAAAAGAATATGATAATGACCTTTCACTGCAAGAATATTTACACTTGCTTGAAAATTCATTTAGAGAAACTTATAGAGTTTTAGTGAATGGCGGTCGTGCTTGTATTAATATTGCAAATCTCGGTCGCAAACCTTATATTCCACTTTCCGATTACATTTCAACAATGATGATTGACATCGGTTTTAATATGCGTGGAGAAATAATTTGGAATAAGGCGGCGAGTGCAAGTCCATCAACAGCTTGGGGAAGCTGGTTAAGTTCAACAAACCCTATTCTTCGGGATATTCACGAATATATTTTAGTTTTTTCAAAAGGGGATTATAACAGAATCGGAAAAGGAAAGCAAAATACAATTGTCAAAGAACAATTTATGGAATGGACAAAATCAATTTGGACAATGAAAGCCGAAAGCGCAAGAAGAATAGGACACCCTGCACCATTTCCGGAAGAACTGCCTTTTCGTTTGATTCAATTATACTCATTTAAAGACGATATTATTCTCGACCCGTTTATGGGAAGCGGGACAACAGCGGCAGCAGCATTAAAAGCGGAAAGAAAATTTATAGGCTATGATATAAACCAGGAGTATATCAACCTTGCCGAAAGAAGAATTTCGCTTTTATATAATCTTTTTACATGAGGTCAAATGAGTTAGCAAAAACAAATTTTTTATAACCATACATTTTAAAAATAAAAATATAATTTGCAACATTGAAAGTAATAAAAAAACATTATATAATACAATAAATATAATTAAAAAGTGTTTTGTAATATCAAACAGGGGATTACAAATATGAATTCTGGTTTTCCTTATATAAGACCGAGAAGATTAAGAACCTCACAAAATTTATTAAAATTAGTAAGCGAAAATTCGCTTGATCCGTCAAAATTTATCATGCCTTATTTTGTTATGCACGGCGCAGGCAAAAAAGAACCGATAAATACGATGCCCGGACAATTTAGATATACGATAGACGAACTTCTGAAAGAACTTAAAAACGTAAAAAATTTAAAAATTGGCGGCATACTTATTTTCGGCGTTCCTGAACATAAAGATGAAATAGGTTCGGAAAGCTATTCCGATAACGGTATAGTTCAGCAAACTTTAAGAGCCGTAAAAGAAATTTATCCTGATTTAATCGTTATAACGGATGTCTGTCTATGCGATTATACATCCCATGGTCATTGCGGTATAGTTGACGCCCAAGGTTATGTTAAAAACGATGAAACACTCGAATATCTTGCTAAAATCAGCGTATCATACGCAAAAGCCGGTGCCGATATAATAGCTCCTTCCGATATGATGGACGGCAGGGTTAAAAAAATCAGAGAGGCTTTAGATGACGAACAGCTTATAAATATTCCTATAATGTCTTATTCTTCAAAGTATGCTTCAAGTTTTTACGAACCTTTCAGAGATGCAGCGGATTGTACGCCAAAATTCGGCAACAGAAAAGCATATCAGATGAATCCCGCAAATTCAGACGAAGCAGTTCTCGAAACAGAATTGGATATTGATGAAGGCGCCGATATTATAATGGTAAAACCGGCATTAAGCTATCTTGATATAATATACAGAATAAAACAGACTTTCAAAAGACCGTTGGCAGCTTATAATGTGTCCGGAGAATATTCAATGATAAAAGCTGCCGCACGGGCAGGATATTTAGACGAAGAAAGAGCGGCTATTGAAATGCTGACATCTATAAAACGTGCCGGAGCAGATATAATCATAACATACTATGCTTTATATGCGGCGGATATTCTTGCAAGAATGTAAAAACATTACCAAATATCGTGAACAATAAACTACCGGCAGCGGCTAACAAACTAACAAACATAAGAGCTTGTTTAAAACATGAGCTATGCTAAATAGCCGATAAACTAACAGGCCGTCAAACACGTAAAGGTTTGTGACATGAGGACATGACTACGCCTGATAGACAGCTGCCAAACCAACAGACTGTAAGAGAAGTTAAACTCTATGAAAAACTTATAAATTTTAATTCCGTCATCTCTTCCGCGGCGTATTTTACACCCTCTCTTCCAAAACCGGATTCTTTGACGCCGCCATATGGCTGATGGTCGGCTCTCGTAGTGGGAATATCGTTAATCAGCACGCCTCCGGCATCGATATGTTTTATGCAGTACATCGCATTTTGCATATTATTTGTATAAACGCCTGCCTGAAGACCATATATTGAGTCATTGACATAATCAACGGCTTCTTTTATGTCCTCAAAAGAGACGATGCTTACAATAGGCGCAAAAACTTCAAGGCACGATATTTTCATCTTTTGGTGAACATTAGAAAAGATAGTGGGTTCTAAAACGCTGCCTGTAAAACTGCCGCCTGTTTCTATTTTTGCTCCGTCGGCAACCGCTTCTTTTATCCAAGAATCAACCCGCTCTTTTGATTCATCGCTGATTATCGGTCCTATATCGGTATCTTTATCTGACGGATCGCCTACTTTAAGTTTTTTTGTTTCTTCGACAAAATGTTTTATAAAAGATTGCTCTACATCTTTATGAACATATATTCTTTGCAGCGATATGCATACCTGACCGGAATTATAAAAAGAACCGATAACGGATTTTTTAGCAGCTTCGGCTATATCTGCATCTTTGTCTATAATTAAAGCAGAATTGCTTCCGAGTTCCATAGTATATTTTTTCAATCCGCCTTTTGCCATAATTTCTCTGCCTGCTTTAGGACTTCCGGTAAAGCTTATCATTCTTATTTTGTCGTTTGAAGTAATTGCCTCGCCTGTATCTCTATCGCCGTATAGAAGGCATATCGCTTTTTCCGGCAAACCTGATTCCAGCAGTGCCTGAACTAAATAATACGCAACAACAGAACCATTCACGGAAGGTTTAAACACTATAGCGTTGCCGGCTGCAATAGCAGGAGCTATCTTGTGTGCCGGAAGATTTATCGGAAAATTAAAAGGCGTGATAGCCGCTATAACTCCGACTGGAACACGCATATAAAAAGCTATTTTGTTTTCATATCCTTTGATGGCATCCATAGGAACGGTTTCGCCGTGAAGCCGCTTTGCCTCTTCTGCCGCAAACTTAAAAACATTTGCAACCCTGTTGACTTCTACTAATGAATATTTATGCGCTTTTCCAACTTCTACCGTTATAAAATGCGCAATTTCTTTTGAATTTTTTTCTAAATTAAGTGCGGTTCTTTCAAGGATATCCGCTCTTTCAAATGCGTGAAGATTTTTTATCTGCTCAAAACCCTTTTCTACGGAATCAATAGCAAATTTTATATCATTCTTGTCAGGTTTGCTCAAGTATGCTTCTATTTCGCCGCTAAAAGGGTTAACGTCTTCATAGAAGTCGTCTTTGTCAATCCACTTGCCGTTAATAAATAATGGGTATTTTTTTATCATAATGGTTTTTAATTATTTTTAATTGGCCTACGCTAGATTTTATATTATTATAATGCTTGATGTTTTCATTATATAATTTTGCGGAAAATTAATCAAATAAAAAAAACGCTGCAATTAAATTTAATCAAAAGGGGGATAATGATAAAATTTAAATTTGCGCAGCGTTTTCTAACAAGGGGATATTTTATAAAATATTACTATAAATGATTATAGCATATAAAGATAATTAGTAAAGAGTTTTTTTTATTAATTAATAAAAATTATTGTTTTAATACATTGGAAATAGAAAAATATTTTTAACCTAACTTCATCACTTTATTATTTATAATTATAGCCCATTAATATTATTACACTTTATTTTTTTATTTTGTAATCTCCATAGACATTTTTATTGCCCATAAATATAGCAATAGAGGATTAGAATTTATTACAGATAAAACCGGTAAGATTGATAAATTAGAATATGTTAACTGGGATAGCGATGAGGATGATTGGGAGTTTGTGACAAAATTACCGGCAGACACTGCTGAACGAGTATGCAGCACGCAAAGTTTATATTTGATTATAAATATAAATAAAAAAATAGGTGTCTGTTTCTCATTAAAAATATGATATAATTGTGCTAAGTCAATAAACAAAAATAAATAAAAAAATTCAATTTTAATGCGCCGACTATATAATCTATGAATAATTCAAAAAAAGCCGTTATCTTATTTAGCGGCGGTCTGGATTCATCAACAGTTTTAAAAATTGCATTGGACGAAGGCTATGAAGTTATCCCTGTTTCTTTTTTTTATAATCAGCGGCACAAAACTGAAATAGACCATGCCAAGAAAATAGCAGAATATTTTAATATTAAAAACCACATTATAATAAACTTGGATTTCAGCAGTATTAAAGGCTCAGCCTTAGTGGATTTTGATATCAGCGTTCCAAAAAATCAAATTAAAATTGCTGCGGCGTCAGACCCTCTTTATACAACCGATAATTCAGAAAGCTCTGAACTTGCTGCGCAGAAAGACAATACACCAAAAGCACAAAAAAACAATATACCGATAACTTATGTTCCTGCAAGAAATACAATATTTCTTTCATATGCTATAGCTGTCGGCGAAGTCAACAATGCCGGAGATATTTTCATCGGTGTAAACTGGATCGACTATAGCGGTTATCCTGATTGCAGACCCGAATACATACAAAGTTTTGAAAAAATGGCAAATATTGCAACAAAGGCTTCAGTTACCGGGCAATTAAAATTTAAAATTCATACACCGCTTATAAATATGGGCAAAAAAGATATAATAAAAAAGGCTCACGACATAAACGTACCTTTGGAAATGACCCACAGCTGCTATGACCCGATTGGCGGTCTTGCCTGCGGTGTTTGCGATTCGTGCATATTGCGCAAGAACGGATTTATAGAAGCCGGCATTGAAGACCCTACTATATATGCTAAATTATTTTAATTTATTTATTATTTATTATTAAAGATACAGACCTTGCAGCTGCTCTGTTTTTTAGCTCTATACATTGCGCTGTCCGCTTCATTTATGAGCTCCTCGCTCTTTTTCCCGTTTTTTTATATTCGCTTATACCTACAGATAAATTAATTTTTTTATCTGCGCCAACATTTTCCGCAACGATATTGTTATCTGCGCAAATATCGGGATTAACGCTGTAAGTCTGCAATTTTTCATTTAATCCGCTATTAAAAAAGTTCATTATCCTGTTTGCAACTATTGTAGAACGCATCGCATTAGTATTAGGCAAAATTGCGACAAACTCATCGCCCCCGTACCTGCATACTGTATCAATCTTTTTTCTGACAGAATTATTTAAAGCATAAGCCGTAAATCTTATTATCTCATCTCCAACTTTATGACCGTATGTATCGTTAAAAATTTTGAAATTATCTATATCAATAAACATTAAAGCCAGGTCGTAACCATATCTTGCGCACCTTGTCATTTCTTTTTCAAGTTCGTCGTAAAAATATCTTGAATTATATAAACCTGATAAACTGTCTGTTTTTGCAAGTATGTTCAATTTTTGTTCAAATCTTATTTCTTTTGTTATATCTCTGAAAAGATAGACAATGCCTTTTGTTTCTCCGCTGCTGTCATATATAGGAATCCGGTCGTTTTCAAAATAATGATCCTGATTGTCTATTTCATATATATTGGTTACCTTATATCCTGAAGCAAGGTCTTTAATTTCGGTCGGAACTGTTAAGTTATCGGAAAACAAATATTTAAAATATTGAATTTCTTTGATATTTTTATTAAGACAGCTATTTAAATTGATATTAAAATTAATCATAAAATAACTGTTGCAGAATATTACTTTATTTTCTTTATTGGTAATCACCACTGCTTCTTCCATGGAATTTAATATATCGGAAATTGCGATATCATCAACGCCGTTAATTATATTATCTTTGATAAATGCAGGACTGTTTAGCGACTGGATACGGTTAGAACCGCTAATTGCACTGTCATTTTTGTTGTTTGCGCCATTATTTTTATAGCCTATCTTATTATTATCGTCACTATGGATATCTGAACTGCCGTCATACGCATCGACGGTTAAAATATTATTACGCACGGAATTTGCTTCTAAATTATTTGGTTCTAAACTGCAATCCGCCGAATCTATTAAATTTATAAACTCTCCGCCGTCCGCTGCCTGCATAATCAGCTCTCCTTAAATTAAGTGAACTACTCCCGCTTAAGAAGCCGGAGTTTTCTTGCTTGGTTTTTGATAAATAAACAAGGTATTTTAAATTATGATGTTATATATATAATTTCTATTTAGAATTAAACTTATTTATTTATATTATTTACAATTTTTGATTTTATAAAATTGTATTCTATATGTCAATAAAAAATAATTAAAAAAATAGTTGATTTTTTTTAAAAAATAATGTAATATCTTGACACCTGAAATGAAAAAGGTTAATTTAAACTGTTAATTTATTGATATTATTAAAATTGCAACATCACGAATAAATATCATAAATAGAATATGTAATATTATTTTATGTATAATTATATATAATTAATACATTATAAGTAATTTGTTTTACAGATTATGCGGCGTGCTTTTATAAAATATTTTTACAATATAGTTTGCAATACGTTAGATATCAGGGAAATAATGAATAAAAATAAAATGATGAATACCCCCCCCCCCCGAAGCTTTATATTTAATAATTTTATCTTTAATAATTTCATCCCCTATAATATATAATTATATTAATAGCCATGTATAATTATAAATATCGATAGGTTACTATGCGCCTGCTAACAGGATTTTTGCTTATAGTCGTATTATACTTATTGTAAGCCGGCCGCGGTGATTTGCTTTATTAACAGAAATTTTTCATTTCATAATTATTATTTATTATATTTATTATGATTTATAACTCTTTAATCAATATTATTGACTAATTTTAAAACTAAATATTTATGAATATAGAAAATAACAAAAACATTTTTGAATCTATTTTTCAGGATAGCTCCGCAGTGATGATTTTAATCAAAGAAGATGGAAAAATTATCGATGTAAACGATGCCGCGGTAAAATTTTACGGATATTCCAAAGAAGAATTTAAAACGATGTATAATTATGATTTTAACACCGCTCCAAAGGATGAGCTGATAAAATATACCAGACAGGCGCATAATAGAGAAAGAAACTATTTTGAATTTATTCATAAATTAAAAAACGGCGAACTTAAAAATGTAGAAGTGAACGCTTCTACGATAAATGTCGGCGGCAAAAATTATATTATTTCAATAATCCATGATATAACAGAAAAAAAGCGGGCTGAAGAAAAACTCAGAGAATCTGAAACACTTTTTAAATCGCTTTCCATAAATCTCACATCCGGGTTAATATTATACAATAGAAAAGAAATCATATTTGCAAATCCGAGGGCGCATGAAACATTCGGCTACAGCAAAGGGGAACTCCTCGGACTAAATCCGTTTAATCTGATAAACAAAAAAGACCAGAACGAAATACACGCCGGATTTGACGAAGACATTAGAACAGCCGGTGCTACAAGCAGATATATATTGGAAGGATTGAAAAAAGACGGAAGTTCCATATGGCTGCTGTGGCAGACTGCCACTATAAAATTAAAAGAACAGAATACCAGACTTGCAACATTTTGCGATATAACCGAAATGGTTAATATGAGAAATCAGATTGAAAGCGATAAAGAACTGTTTAAAACGCTTATTGAAAATATGCCCCTGCCTGTCGGTATATATAAAGACAAACTGCTGTTCGTGAATCCCGCCGCCGAAAAATTATTCGGCTATGACAAAGAAGAGTTTTATAATAAATACGTCTGGGAATTCTTTGACGAAAACGATAAAAAATTTAATAAAATCAAAAAAAGTTTCGGTAAAATAAAAAACAAAGAAAGATTTATTTCAAAATATATCGTAAGATGCAAGAAAAAAGACGGGAGCATTATATATGCTAATTTTTTTGAAATGTCTATCGTGTATAACGGCGAAATTGCGGGATTTGGAGTTATACACGATATAACGGACGAAGTCTTGGAGAAAAGACTGATATCCGAAGAAAAAGAAGCCTATAAAGAATTGTCGGAAATAGACGAACTTACAAAAATAGGCAACAGACGGGCTTTTGATAAAAAACTTGAAGAACTTCTTAACGCGGCTGACAGGTACGGAAGAGCGCTTTCTCTTATTATGTTCGACATAGACAGATTTAAAGACGTCAACGACGGCTTCGGTCATGAAATAGGCGATTATATTTTAAAAGAAATAACAAAACTTATTAAACGCAGTTTAAGAAATACGGACTATTTCTTCAGATACGGCGGGGAAGAATTTATGATAATCTCGCCGGAAACGCCTCTTTCTACGGCAAAAGAGCTTGCAGAAAGATTAAGGCTAAAAATAGAAGAACATGATTTTAATATAGAAACTTCCTTAACCTGCAGTTTCGGAATTACGGAAGCAGTGAAAGGCGATACCAACGCAAGTATTATATTCAGAGTTGACGGCGCCTTATATAACGCTAAAAATACCGGAAGAAATAAAGTGAGCTGGGAATAAAATAACAGATGCCGGAATTAAATATCTAACTGTATAAAGAAAAAATAAATTTAATTTACTTTATCTAAAAAGCTAATCACTTCTTCATCCGATGTTTGGCTAAAATCATTATAAAATGCTCCGACTGCATAAAAATTTTCAGGAACCGATAAAACAATAACTTCATCAACTTCTCTTTTTAGTTCAGCTATTGTTTCAATAGGAGCAACCGGAACGGCAACAATAATTTTCTTTGGATTTTCTGATTTTAAAGATTTTATTACCGCTTTAATAGATGCGCCCGTCGCAATACCGTCATCAACAACAATTGCAATTTTACCGGCAATATCTATTCTGTCTCTCCCGCTTCTATAAATCTTTTCACGTTTTCTAATTTCCGAAAGCTTAATTTTAATAATTTCGTCGATATAATCTTTTGTGATATTAAGATGTCCGATAATTTCATTATTAAGAAATATTTGAGGATTTTTTCCGTCAACTATAGCGCCTATTGCAAGTTCTTCTTGCGCCGGAGCTCCTATTTTTTTAACTAAAGCAACGTCTAAATAAGCGCACAGCGCATGTGCAATTTCAAAAGCTACGGGAATGCCTCCTCTGGCAAGTCCGATAACAACGGGTTTATCATTTTTATATTGCAATAATTGCTTTGCCAGCAATTTTCCGGCTTCCGCCCTATCTTTAAACATAATTAAATACCTATTATTATAAAAATTTAATTTAAATTGTAATTAGTATAGTAATTGCAATTATATCATATTTTATGATTAATGAAGACTGTATAATTAGTTTATTTAGCAATATATGTAGTATAATATATAATATATAATGCAAAATAGTATTACATTAAAAATGAACCGGAATAGTTTAGTCAATACAGGACTTATAACAGCTATAGGAGAATTTAATCCGGCTGCATTGCTGACATATCGGCTATAACTATTTATTTATTTTATTTATTATAATAAAATATTTATAATAATATAGATTAATAAGATAAATAGCATTAAATTATTAAAAAAATAGATAAAATACGTAATAAATATAAGCATGAAAATCGTATTGCTGATAAAAATTTAACCAAAATAATTTACTTAAAATATAGGAGATAGATATGCAGCTTCTAAAAACAATTGAAAACGCAAACTTAAAACCGAATATTGAGAAAAAAATTATAGATATATTCTCCACAAAATCCATAGATTTTGAACACAGATTTTTAGAACTTACCGAAGACGATTTAGAAAATCTTTCAAAAATAAATTCATTGATTATTGAAAATATGGATTTCCTTATGGATAAATTTTACGACCATCTGCTTGAATTTAAAGAAACGAAAGATATTATGCTTGAAAAGCCAGGACTCGCGGAACACTTAAGAAAAGTGCATACGTCGTATTTTAAAGAGCTTTTTTCCTTAAATTACGATGATAATTATCTTGCTCTCAGATTTAACACGGGGCTTACCCATTTAAACGTTAATATACCGTTCAATGTTTTTATGGGAAGCTATTCTTATTTCTTATCTTTAGTTATTTATTTTATAAAAGACGAACTCCCGAAACGCGGCTTTTCGCATAAAGAAATTCTGAATATCGTCAACTCCATACAAAAAATTATAAATCTGGATATTACTTTAGTTATAAGAGCTTACTACAGTAAAGAAATGAGCGAAAAAGAAAAACTGAGCGACGATTTTATTAAAAGGCTGTCGCGCATAGCGGAATTCCGCGACGAAGATACGGGATCTCATATCGAAAGAATGTCTTATTACTGTATGACAATTGCGAGACATTTAGGATTTGACTACGATTTTCAGATGGATATTTTAGAAGCTTCGCCTATGCACGATATAGGTAAAATATCTATCCCGGATTATGTATTGCTAAAGCCTGCAAAATTAACCGACGACGAATTTGAAATAATGAAAACGCATACAATAAAAGGATATGAGATACTTAGCGGTTCGGATTCTAAAATTATGAAATTCGGAGCGGAGATAGCTTTGTCCCACCACGAAAGATATGACGGATACGGATATCCGAACAGACTTAAGGGAGAAGATATTCCGATTTCCGGCAGGATTTGCATTATAAGCGATGTATTCGACGCCCTGACAAATAAAAGAATTTATAAACCGGCGTATTCCGTGGAAGAAAGTATAAATATCATGAAAAACGAAATGGGCGTGGGAAAATATTTTGACCCTGCTGTGTTTGACGCGTTCACAAAAGGATTTGACGATATCATGACTATTAAAAATCATTACAAGGGTTCAATACGTTAATTTTATTCTTTTAAGCTATTATATACTATATACTGAAGTATTAACAATATATTGCATTAAAACATTAAAATAAAATTTTGCTTGCATAATTTTTTTAAAAAAATAATAATGTATAATATTAAATAAGAATATGTACGATATTATTAAATTTAATAAAATTAAATAATAAAAAGAATACAAAAACTGCCATGGTAAAATATAATATTAATATCACCCCCCCCCCCCCCCCCCCCGCATACGGGGGATAAAAGTACTCAGGATAGCGGCTGCGGATATTTATAGGAATCGGCTGACGGAAGCGTTCGCATTATTTATGCCGTTAATATTTTCAATAGACGCTGTTTTCTCAAAATTTTTTAATTTTAATAAATTAATTCCCTGCAGCAGTTTAATAAAACAGTCTTATTCAAATACCGGCGCAGACGCAATAATTTATAAATCTTTCCATGTAAATTTATTTTCACTATCAATACTTGAGATATTATATAAGTATGAAGCGCCGTATAAATTAAAGATCAAACGTATAAATTATTGCGCAAATCTAATTTGTCTGCCTTAAAACATCGGCAGACAAAAAAACGCGCTGATTTTATGTTTCCCGCTATGCTTAGGAGGTAATAATAATTATGAACGGAATAATGCGTAATTTAAAAAACGTACTGGAAAAAGAAAATTTAAATAAAAACTCGTTTGACGAAATTTATTTTCTTATTTCTAAAAATAATATAGAATTCAGTTTGGAATTTTCCGATATTGACGGAAAAGACATTGAAAATATTTCAACAGTCAAAGATTTAATGATTAAAAATTCTTATCCGATAGCCGATAAATTTTATAATCACCTCCTTAAATTTGAAGTTATTAAAAAAATTATACTTAAAGAACCGCCTTTATTATCTAAACTGAAGCAATCGCTTTCGCAATACATCAAAGAATTTTTTTCTCTCAATTACGACGAGGACTATTTTTTTAGCAGGCTTCAGATTGGCTTTGCGCATTTTAATAACGGAATATCTTTAGATATTTATATAAAATCCTACGCCTATCTTTTATCGTTATTTATGGAGATTATAAAAAAGGAAATGCCGGAACTGCAAATAGACGACGATACCCTGCTAGACGTGATAGATTCCATTCAAAAGATTATGACAATAGACGTCACGCTGGCTGTAGCGGCATACAACGAAAAAGCTATGAACGAAAGAATAATTTTGGAAAAATTAGCCACCACTGATAATCTGACAAAAGCGTTTAACAGAAATAAATACGACGAAATAATAAATCGTGAATACACCGCCGCATTCAGATACGACTATCCCGTTTCTTTAACTATAATAGACATAGATTATTTAAAAAATATAAACGATACTTACGGGCACAGCGCTGGAGACATAGTATTAAAAGAATCGTCCGCTCTTATAAAAAATAATATAAGGGCTTCAGATTATCTAATAAGATGGGGAGGAGACGAATTCTTGGTAATAGCTCCGCATACTTCAAAAATAAATGCCGAAAGAATGTCGGAAAAAATAAGGAGAGCTATTGAATCCCATAAATTTATCCACAATATAAATTTAACCGTAAGCATAGGACTTACTCAGGCGTTAGAAAGAGAAACCCCCGAAGACACGGTAAAAAGAGCCGACGAAGCATTGTATAAATCAAAATTATTAGGAAGAAACAAAGTAAGCGCCGTATAAACCGCAAATGCGGCTTATTTATGCCTATAAAATAATCAAATTAACCGTAAATTATTTTAGAAAATTATTTAAATTATATTAACATTAAAAGTTCAACAAGATTTTTAAGCATTTGGTTTTCTTTGATTAATTATTTAATTATTTTACTATGTTTTTTAGAGTATTCAATTCTCTTTAATTAATTATTTACTTTATTAATTATTCAATGCTTTTATTATGTTATTTATTTATTTATTGAAGACGGTAAAAATATGAACGCTGCCGAAACCAAAACTGATAATGATAATTCTTTTATTTTCTATAAATCTCTGTTTGAAAATCATTCCGCTATTATGATTTTAGTCGATAAAAGCGGTCAAATAATCGACGTTAACGACGCTGCGGTAGAATTTTACGGATATTCCAAAGAAGAATTTAAAACGATGCATAATTATGATTTCAACACCGTTCCGAAGGACGAACTGATAAAATATACCGGACAGGCATATAATAAAGAAAGAAGCTATTTCACATTCATACATAAATTAAAAAACGGCGAATTAAGAACCGTTGAAGTGCATATATCTCCGATTAGCGTAAACGGCAAAACTTTTCTTTTTTCAATTATCCATGATATAACCGAAAAGATAGAATTGGCAAAGAAAATAAAAGAATCTGAAGAGTTATTCAGAACTCTTACGGAAAATATGACTATGGGTCTTGTTTTATATAAAGAAAAGGTTATTTATATAAATCCTGCGGGAGAAAAAATACTGGGGTACGGCGAAAACGAACTGAAGAGCATGTATGTATGGGACCTTTATACAGACGAGTTTAAAGAAGAAGCAAAAAACGGTATTCGCAGAGGTCTTAGCGATATTAACTATAATCATTACGTGACATTTAAAGCTATAAAAAAATCAGGAGAAGAAATATGGCTTTATATTTACGGTTCGTCCGTTATATATAAAAACGAAATAGTAAGAATAGCAAGCTTCGTCGATATAACCGAAATGGTTAATATGAGAAATCAGATTGAAAGCGATAAAGAACTGTTTAAAACGCTTATTGAAAATATGCCCATTCCTGTCGGCATTTATAATGAAAAACTATTATTCGCAAATCCCGCCGCCGAAAAATTATTCGGCTATGACAAAGAAGAGTTTTATAATAAATACGTCTGGGAATTCTTTGACGAAAACGATAAAAAATTTAATAAAATCAAAAAAAGTTTCGGTAAAATAAAAAACAAAGAAAGATTTATTTCAAAATATATCGTAAGATGCAAGAAAAAAGACGGAAGCATTATATATGCTAATTTTTTTGAAATGTCTATCGTGTATAACGGCGAAATTGCGGGATTTGGAGTTATACACGATATAACGGACGAAGTCTTGGAGAAAAGACTGATATCCGAAGAAAAAGAAGCCTATAAAGAATTGTCGGAAATAGACGAACTTACAAAAATAGGCAACAGACGGGCTTTTGATAAAAAACTTGAAGAACTTCTTAACGCGGCTGACAGGTACGGAAGAGCGCTTTCTCTTATTATGTTCGACATAGACAGATTTAAAGACGTCAACGACGGCTTCGGTCATGAAATAGGCGATTATATTTTAAAAGAAATAACAAAACTTATTAAACGCAGTTTAAG
This sequence comes from Candidatus Acididesulfobacter guangdongensis, assembly GCA_004195045.1. Classification (NCBI taxonomy): domain Bacteria; phylum Candidatus Acidulodesulfobacteriota; order Candidatus Acidulidesulfobacterales; family Candidatus Acidulidesulfobacteraceae; genus Candidatus Acidulidesulfobacter; species Candidatus Acidulidesulfobacter guangdongensis. The sequence continues at coordinate 268,651 of SGBC01000004.1, read as the reverse complement.
AAATACGGACTATTTCTTCAGATACGGCGGGGAAGAATTTATGATAATCTCGCCGGAAACGCCTCTTTCTACGGCAAAAGAGCTTGCAGAAAGATTAAGGCTAAAAATAGAAGAACATGATTTTAATATAGAAACTTCCTTAACCTGCAGTTTCGGAATTACGGAAGCAGTGAAAGGCGATACCAACGCAAGTATTATATTCAGAGTGGACGGCGCCTTATATAACGCTAAAAATACCGGAAGAAATAAAGTGAGCTGGGAATAATAAATTTTATTAAAAATTTTTTCGCCCGATTTGCGCTGACAAATTGATAATACTGCAATAAATAATAAAATTGTTAAACATAAACATAAAAAAAATATTTGATTATATATTAAACTAATAATATAATAAGTCAGTATAAAATAACATTTTATCTAAATATTAGACTATGTTTTGTAAATTTAACATATTTTTTATTAATTTTATTTATTGGAAATTTTTTTATTTAATTTTATTTAAAAAAGGGAGTGTTAATGATGAAAATGTTTGATTCTTTAACGAAAGATTTTAAAAGACTTAAAAACAGCGAAGCTTTTACGCTTATCGAACTTGTTATGGTTATTTTGCTGATAGGTATTTTGGCGGCTGTGGTACTGCCGAAATTCGTTAATTTAACCGGTTCGGCAAATAAGGCGGCTTCGCAGGGCGTAATAGGCTCGCTTGGCGAGGGTGTAACAAGCCAGATGTCTAAAAATTTGGTAAATAATGATTTATCAACTTATGTAGCTATTACAGGGTTTAGCGCTACAACAAAAGGAAAAGTGACATTTGAACCTACACTGCCTGCCGCTAATACAGCGGGAACTAATCCTTACGCAAATCCGTTTTTATTACTGCCTAACTATACAACGCCTATAACTGGCTCTCCGGCAGGTTCAGGCACATCTTACAATATTGTGACAACTGCTCCGAGCGTTCCTTCAACATCAACCCCGGGCAATTCATGGTGGCTTGTTTATTCAAACGGCGCAGTTACAGGTCCCGGCACGGCAACAGGTCTTTCCGCAGGTCTAATATGCAACAATTCAGCGACGACCAATCCAAATTATGTTCTGCCTACCACGACCGTACCTGTTAATGAATATACCGAACAAATAGGCAATATAGATTATGTCTATACAAACGGCTCGGTAGAAGACAGCTACGCTTATTACATGGTTATATCCGCAAATGACAACATAGAAGGATTTTATATGACGCCTTGCCAGTCATAAGAAATCACAGAAACCATATCTGATTTATTTTATCTCATACTCCCGACTGCGTTTGCCGCGGTCGGGAGTATTTTAATATATACAAACCATATCTAATTATATATATCTGATTTATTTATTTTATTTATTTTTTATAAACCATATCTGATTTATTTTATCGATTTATTTATTTTTCATCGACAATTTTTTATCTTTTTATCTGTGTCAGATTATAGAAATTGTAGGCTTTTTTTACAGTTAAAGACAAACTTACAGTACTGTTGGATGTTTAAAATTTTTATCGTCTTTTGCGGGATAATCTATAGTATAGTGCGTTCCTCTAGATTCTTTTCTGAGCATAGCCGATGTAATAATCAAATTTGCAACCTCGGCAATATTTCTTAATTCTATTAAATCTGAAGATATTTTAAAATTCCAGTAATATTCTTTAATTTCGTCAATAAGGTTATCAATGCGTCTCTTAGCCCTTTCAAGCCTCTTATTTGACCTCACTATACCGACGTAATTCCACATCATTCGCCGCAGTTCGTCCCAGTTATGTGTTATAACTATAAGCTCGTCTCCGCCTTCAAGACCGAAATCTTTCCATTCGGGAACGATGTCATTATTATTTTCGTCGTTATATTTTAAATCCTGCGATGATTTATCGTTCGATTTATACGATTTATCATCATAGTGAAATTGAACTGATTTTATTTTTATAAGACTATCCATTTTTTTCATTGTAGATTCGTAGGCTTTTTTGGCGAAAACACAGCCTTCAAGCAATGAATTGCTCGCAAGTCTATTTGCGCCGTGAAGTCCTGTACATGCGACCTCTCCGATAGCGTACAGATTGTCTATCGACGTTAAGCCGTCTTTATCTGTCAATATTCCTCCACAGAGATAATGGGCAGCCGGAACAACGGGTATCCACTGTTTTGACATATCAATGCCGAAACTGAGTGTTGTTTTAAATATATCAGGAAAACGTTTTTCTAAGAATTCCTTTGATTTGTGAGTCATATCAAGATATACACATTCGTCTCCGGTCCTTTTCATTTCAAAATCAATTGTTCTTGCTACTATATCCCTCGGAGCAAGGCTTTTTAAGGGATGCACCAAATCCATAAAAGGCGTTCCGTCTTTAAGCCTCAAAGTGCCGCCTTCTCCTCTGAGCGCTTCGGATATTAAAAAAGATTTAGCTTCAGGATGATATAAAATTGTAGGATGGAATTGATAAAATTCCATATTTGCAACCTTAGCTCCTATTCTGTACGCCGCTGCAATCCCGTCTCCGGTGGAAATATCAGGATTTGAAGTATAAAGAAAAACCTTGCCCGCTCCTCCGGTTGCTATAACGACAAAATCTGCGCTTACCGGAACTACTCTGTCGCTGTTTTTATCTAAAAAATAAGCTCCTAAAACTTTATCTGGCATATTTCTTTCTTTTTTTAATTTGTGCGAGGTAATAAAATCTATTGCAATATGATTTTCGAAAATTGAAATATTGCTTTTACTTCTTGATTTTTCAACTAACGCTCTTTCTATTTCTCTGCCTGTAATATCTCCGGCGTGCAGAACCCTCCTCTGCGAGTGTCCGCCTTCCCTTCCAAGATCAAAAGTTTCTTCGTTTTCTTTGTATCTTGCAAAATTAACGCCCCAGCTAAGCAGGTCGTCCACAACCGACGGTCCTTCTTCGACAACCATTTTTACTACTTCTTCGTCGCACAAACCGTCTCCTGCAGCCAATGTGTCTTTTACATGAAGTTCAACGGAATCTTTAATATTCATAACCGCCGCAAGACCGCCCTGCGCGTAATTTGTGTTTGATTCAGCCTCTTCTTTTTTTGTAAAAATACCTACTGAAATATTTTCAGGGTATCTGTTTGCCAGACTTAAGCCTGCAATGCCCGAACCTATTATTAAAACATTGAAATGCATTGTTTTTGCTTTTAACCTTTTTTAAATTTATTTTATTCTATTTTAATTAAATATTTTATAATTTCATCTTCAATAATTTACAATTTTTATAATTTAATCATCTAATTAGAGCGCAAATCCCATTTTAAAACCGCCTTTCCTTTGACGCCGAGAATAATAAGTTTAATCCATTTTGTGTGTTTCGTTATAAGCAGTTCTTTTTTCTTCTTGTTGTAATATTTTGGAAACTCAACAATATATTGTTTTGACCATTTTGTAATATAAGGAAAAAAAGCTTTTAAAAAGGCTCTTTTTTGTTCCGCAGGTTTAATCGTTAAAGGCAAAACATTCTCATTCTTATTATTAGCAAGATATATCATCCATATAGAACGGCTCGAATTAAAATTGTTATACTTGCTTTGCGGAGTAAACACTGATATAAAAAATTTTATATGTTTGTCTGATTTGCTGTATAATTTGTGCAGCATTTTCTTAAAAGCCTTTCTGTTCAGCATATAATATTTTGCGTATTTCTTTGCATAAGCAAATACAAACTGTCTATTAAAATATGTTGCGCGTAAATACATTATAGTGCTTAAATTTTCAAAATTATAAGCATCAGTTTTTTTAGTAAAATAATTCAGCACACCGGCGTAGCTATTATTATAATATGTAACTTTTTGACGATTTGCCGCGCCTTTGATTTTATTATTGCTATTATTAATCTCACTGTTTATTCTGTTTTTGCCGTATTCTGAATTATTGTTGGTTACAAGCGCGCAGCCGGATAAAGTTACGGAAAGAACAAAAAAAATAGTTACATAAATTGCAAATAATATAAAATATGGTTTTTTATTCATAGCAGTTATTATTGATAATAATATAAAAAAATAAACTTAGACAGGCGCTGCAATTTTATTTATTGCGGCAGCAATATATCAGCATTTTTCTGTGATATCTTGATTTATATTTGAGTTTTTTGCAATTTTATTTATTGCGGCAGCAATATATCAGCCCTTGTAAAAAGAGAAACTAAGCTGATACCGTTTTCCAATAAATTTTCTTTGCCGCCTTCTTCCCTGTCCACAATACACACCGCGCTATTAATTATGTAACCTTCATTTCTTGCGTTATTTACGGCGTTTAAAATTGAGCCTCCTGTGGTAACAACATCTTCAATAATTACTATTTTAGCATCTTTTCCAAGAAACTGGACAGGCTCAATCATATTGCCTTTTCCGTATCCTTTTCTTTCTTTTCTGATAACAACAGATTTTAAAGGATTATTATCTAAAAAGCTTGCAATTAATATAGACGCAACCAGCGGCAGTCCCCCTACGGGAACACCCGCAATAACGTCATACGGCATTCTGCCGTTGAGAGCCGTTAACTCGCCATACAGTAATTTTCCTATATAATAGAGATAATCGCCGTCAAAAGAAATTCTTCTCAAATCAATATAAAAATCGCTTTTTCTTCCGGATACTAAGGTAAATTCTTTTTTTTCGTAGCATAATGTTTTTATTGCATTTAAAACTTTTAATCTTATTTCGCCGCTATTGACATTCAATATATTTGAATCAAAACTATTATTTTTATCCATTACCTTTTATTATTTTGATTATTTATTATTAGTTATTATTATTCTTATTATTTATTATTAATTTATTATTATTTATTATTATTCTTATTATTTATTATTAATTTGTCTTTTATTATTTTTATTATTTTATTATTTTTTTTCGCGTCTTAAAATTATATAATCTCTTTACTGAATAATTTCAATTGACCGTAATAATCATTTTCACATTCAATATCTTCCGGATAAGCCCCTGAAAAACACGCTTCGCAAAAATTAATTTCATTTCCCACTACTTTTCTTAAACCGCCTAAAGTTAAAAATTTTGTGGAGGTAGCGCCTAACTGGCTATTTATTTCGTCTTCAGAATATTTTGACGCCATAAGTTCTTCTTTGATCGGAGTATCTATACCGTAATAGCATGGAGAAGAAACCATAGGCGAGCTTAGACGAAGATGTATTTCTTTAGCCCCCGCCGCCTTAAGCATATCCACTATTTTTTTAGAGGTAGTCCCTCTTACGACAGAATCGTCAACCACTACGACTTTTTTTCCTTCTATGACATCCAAAACAGGATTGAGTTTAATTTTTACGCCAAAGTTTCTTATTGCTCTTTTAGGTTCTATAAAAGTCCTGCCTACATAATGATTTCTAGTAAAACCCATTTCAAACGGTATGCCGGATTCTTTAGAATAGCCAAGAGCTGCCGGAACTCCCGAATCAGGAACAGGTATCACAATATCGGCATCTATATATGCATCTCTGGCAAGCTGTCTGCCCATTGCGCTGCGGATTTTATAAATTGATTTGCCGTTGTATATACTGTCGGGGCGTGAAAAATAAATCAATTCAAAAACACAGTATGAATTTTTTTTCTTTTCAAACGGAAAAAAACTTTTCATACCTTCGCTATTGACAAGAATGATTTCGCCGGGTTTAACATCGCGTATATATTTTGCATTTATTAAATCTAAACTGCATGTTTCGGATGCAAAAACAACAGAGCCTTCAAGTTCCCCTATGACGAGCGGACGAAAACCGAAAGGGTCTCTTGCGGCTATCAATTCATTTTCAGACAAAAATAAAAATGAATAAGCACCTTTGACTTTTTCAAGCGAGCTTATAATCCTGTCAACTAAAAATCTCTCTTTTGACGATGCTATCAGATGTATAATTACTTCGGTGTCAGAACTTGAATAAAATATTGAACCTTTTTCTTCTAATTCTTTTTTAAGAACATTCGCATTGGTTAAATTTCCGTTATGAGCTACGGAAATAGAACCGTAATAATAATCTGCAATAAGCGGCTGCGCATTTTTTAGCAGCGTCTCCCCCGATGTCGAATATCTTACGTGACCTATAGCATGTTTACCTTTAATTTTACTGAGGGTGGTTTCGTTAAATACATCATTGACCAAACCTAAATTTTTATGAAAATATATATTGCTGTTATCAGAAGAAGCGATTCCGCATGACTCCTGTCCTCTGTGCTGCAGCGCATATAATCCTAAATATGTTATATTCGCGGATTCTTCATTATTATAAATACCGAATACTCCGCACTCTTCGTCGATTTCTTCCATTTTCTCTGTTTTTTTAACTAAAATATGTTATCGATTGGCATAATTGCTTTGTTAATCGCTTAAGCAATTGTTAATTTATTGTTTATTTAGTGTATTTATTAAATTTATTTATTAATTAATACATAAATCTCTACTTGCCAAATAATTTTTCTACCGCGTTATAATACCTTTCTTTTATTTTACCACTTTTTAGTTCTATTATGTTATTAAATTTTATAATATCTTTTACAATTATTCCTATTTTTTCAATTTCAATACCTGCATTTTTTGCAAATTCGTAAATCTTATGTTCGTTCGAAGGATTTGCGCTTATAATAAAAGCCTGTTCAAATTCAGAAAATAAAATCATGTCGTTTCTTAGTCCGTCTCTATGTACTTCCGCAATTACGCCCAAATTTTTATCTGATGAAATTGCCGGTTCTGCTACTGCCGTAAAAAGACCGCCCTCGCTGATATCAGCGGCGCTTTTTAACAATTTCCCGTCTATAAGACCGCGTAAGCAGCTCTGAAGTTTTAACTCATAGTCCATATCAATAGAAAGCGGTTCCTGCATAAAATCGTTATGAACAAGCTCCATAAATAAGCTCCCGCCGAGATTTCCGGACAGCCTGCCAAGCAGGTAAACATTATCGCCTTCGTCTTTATAATTTGAATTGATAGCTTTGCCGGCATCGTCTATATAGCCTACCATCGCAATTACCGGAGTAGGATAAATCTTCCCTGCTCCTGCTGTTTCGTTGTATAAACTGACATTACCGCTGACCGCGGGGGTATTAAATTTTAAGGCGGCATCCGTTATGCCCCTTATGGCTTCTTTAAACTGCCACATAATTTCAGGGTCTTCCGGACTGGCGAAATTAAGGCAGTCGGTAATAGCAACGGGCGTTCCTCCGCATGCGGAAATATTCCTTGCGCATTCTATAACAGCTAACATTGCCCCTTTATAAGGATTAAGGTAGCAATATTTTGAATTGCAGTTTGAATTTAATATTATACCGGAACTTAAATCTGCCTTTAAATCTGCCTGATTTGTTAGATAACCGGAACTTAAATCTGCCTGATTTGTTAAATCATCTAAACTTAAATCTGCGGGATTTGCCGAATTTATTGAATCGGTCGAAGCGTTAAATTCTTTATATCTCAGCACTGCGCAAGATGAACCCGGACCTGCAAGCGTATTTGTTCCAATCTGATAATCGTACTGCCTGTAAATAAAATGTTTTGATGCAATATTTGGATGAGATATAATTCTTTCGGCAACGGAATTAAAATTCTTAGGCATTCTGTATTCATCCGGCAAAAATTGTTTTATATCTTTCATATATAACGGAACAGCCGACGGTCTATCGTAAGACGGACCGTTTACCACCGCCTCTACAGACAGCGTATGATACGGTTTAGATTTATAAATAAACTGAATTGTTTTTTCTTTAGTGACTTCGCCTATAATAACGCAATTTAAATCCCATTTTTTAAATATCCCTTCAAGCTCATCATATTTTCCCTTTTCGCATGCAATAAGCATTCTTTCCTGCGATTCCGAAAGCATAATGTCAAGCGGCGTCATACCTGCCGCCCTTAACGGAATTTTATCCATATTTAAAATCATGCCTTTACCGCTATTTTCCGACATCTCAAAAGAAGAGCTCGTTAATCCGGCTGCGCCCATATCCTGAATGGAAACTATAAGTTTTTTATCCATTGCCTCAAGGCACGCCTCAAGCAGCAATTTTTCCGTAAAAGGGTCTCCAACCTGAACAGTGCTTCTTTTTTTAGCTTTCGATGAATCAAATTCACCTGAAGCCATGGTAGCTCCGTTGATTCCATCCATCCCCGTTGCCGAACCGACATACACCACAAAATTGCCTTCTTCACAGGCTGATGAAAGAAATATAGCGTCCTTTTTAGCTATTCCTATCGTAAAAGCATTGACAAGTATATTATTATCATAGCATGAATCAAACACGACCTCGCCGCCGACGGTAGGAACTCCCATACAGTTTCCGTAAAACCCTATGCCTTTTACAACTTCAGATAAATAATAGGGCGTTCTTGGATGATTAAAATTTCCAAATCTGAGGGAATTAAGATTTGCAATAGGTCTTGCGCCCATTGTAAAGATATCGCGCATAATTCCGCCTACTCCGGTCGCCGCGCCTTCAAAGGGCTCAATGAAAGAGGGGTGATTATGGCTTTCCATTTTAAACACAAGAACATAATCGCCGTCAAATTTTACAACTCCGGCGTTTTCTCCAGGACCTATAATAACGGCGTCACCTTTTGACGGTAAATTTTTAAGATGTATTTTTGTGCTTTTATAGCTGCAATGCTCCGACCACATAGCGGAAAAAATACCCAGCTCAAAATCGTCCGGCTCTCTCTTTATGGTATCGTTTATCTTTTTATATTCTTCAAAAGATAATCCGAATTGAGCATAATCTTTGCTCACCGGCAAATGAACAGAAGCGCTTGCGTTTGCATTATCAATGTAATTACCTGACCTGTCATTATCGCTTTTATAGCTGTTGTCAGTGCTGCTGTCATCAGTTATTATCATATTTTTGTTTGTCTTTAATAATCCAGAATTAAATATAGTTAAACTGATTAAATATAATTATCATATTTAATACCTATTTAATGCTTATTTAATATAATTTATGTTAATAAAGATAATTTAACTGAATTTATTTATTTTTAATGTAATAAATAATAGAATTAAATATTTTTGCTCCATCATTACTTCCCAATATTTTTTCTGATGCTCTTTCAGGGTGAGGCATGAGACCCATCACATTAAAATTTTCTCCAAACAGTCCTCCGATATTTTTTAAGGAACCGTTGGGATTTGAATCGTCCGCTACAACTCCGTCTTCATTACAATATTGGAAAGCTACATGACCTGAAGAAAATAAATCTTCCAGTTCATTATTTTCGGCAAAATAATTCCCGTCATGATGCGCTATAGGAAGCTTCAAAACAGCATCTTTTTCTATAAGACAAGTAAACGGATTTTCGCGGTTATTGTTATTGCCGCTATTGTTTTTATTGATATTATTATTGTTGCCGCTATTGTTTTTATTGCCGTTGCTATAATTGTTGCCACTATTATTGCTGCTATTATTTTTATTGGAATTATTACCGGAAATATTTTTAATATATACGTCCCTGCATTCAAATTTTAAAGATTTATTTGTCAGCATTGCTCCTTTAAGCAGCCCTGATTCCAAAAGTATTTGAAATCCGTTGCAGATGCCCAAAACAATGCCTCCGCCGTCAGCATATTCTTTTATAGATTTCATTACTCTGCTTCTTGCAGCCAAAGCGCCAGCTCTTAAATAATCGCCGTAAGAAAATCCGCCCGGTATTACTATAAAATCGTAATTTTTAAAATTATGAAATTCGTCTTTATGCCACAAAAAAGAAACGTTGAGGTTAAACACATCCTTTAAAGCATAATAAACATCCATATCGCAGTTAGAACCTGGGAAAACAGTAATGCCTGCGTTTATTTTTTTATTTTCCATTAAATTTAGCCCAATACTCAATTAATCGTCTCAATGTCTATCTAAATAATTATTAATTTCAATATTAAAGTTTTCTATTATATATAGGAGCTTTTGCATCAGCTGCATTATATCAATGCAACATAGCTATTTGATCTCAATATTAAAGTTTTCTATTATAGGATTAGACAATATCTTTTCAGAAATATCTTTTAATTCTTTGCTTAACATTTTTTTGTCCAGTCCTGACATATTATTTCTGCTTGACCCGTTGATGCCGATATTATCATTAGCAGCGCTATTATCATTACTGCCGTGATAGGCGTCAATAATATTATTATTGTCCTTATCAATATTACTAATATTATTGTTTTGTTTAATAGTTAATTCTATATGCTTTCCGACTCTGACATCTTCAATATTATCATATCCCGACGATTTTAAAACAGATAAAACAGCCTTCCCCTGAGGGTCCAGAACCTCGTCTTTAAGTGTAACTTTAACCGTAGCTTTTATTATATCATTGCCTTCCGGCGCGGGAGAAGGAAATAATGACATGGACCTTTCAAAAATAAAATCAATATTTTTATAATAATAGTTAATATCAAATAAATTGTTTATTTCAGCTTCGTTTAAATATTTCAGAACATCGTCATTATTTTTTAGCAGAACTGCAAATTCTGTTTCCGTCTGTATAGCCTGATGAGCAAGTTTCTGAACAATTTTATATGCGTCTTCCCTGAGCATTCCTTTATCTATCATGGCAAGCAAAATTTTTTGCGAAAAAATAACACCTTTCGTCAACTGCATATTTTTAAGCATTCTGTCTTCATGTACAACCATATTGTCAACTAAATTAATAAGCTGATTCAGTATGTAATACATTAAGATTGTAGAATCAGGCGTTATAATTCTTTCCACCGAAGAATGCGAAATATCCCTTTCATGCCATAAGGGAATATCTTCAAGAGCCGACATTAAATTTGACCTTAATATTCTGGAAAGCCCGCAGATATTTTCGGAGACAATAGGATTTTTCTTATGCGGCATAGCTGACGATCCTTTTTGTCCGGCAGAAAAAGCTTCTTCAGCTTCCGAGACTTCGGTTCTCATTAAGTGCCGCATTTCAAGGGCTATTTTTTCACAGGAAGCGCCAAGCGAGGCAATAGCGTAGAAACATTCCGCATATATATCTCTTTGAATTACCTGATTTGACAAAATAGGTTTCAAATCTAAAATATCAAGCGCTATTTTTTCAACCTCAGGCGGAAAATTTGCAAATGTTCCCACCGCTCCAGACAGTTTTCCGCATGAAACTGTCTCTATAGCTTTATTTAGTCTGACAATTCCTCTGTTAATTTCTTCGTAAAATATGAGAAGTTTAAAACCGAATGTTATTGGCTCTGCATGTATTCCGTGAGTTCTGCCCATCATAGAGGTATATTTATATTTGACGGCTTTCTGCAATAAACTTTCTGCAAGAATCTTAGCTTTTGACAGGTTCAAATTAAGCGCCTGCCTAAATAATAGAGAAAACGAAGTATCGCCTATATCCGAAGATGTAAGTCCTAGATGAATAAATCTTGAATCTTCGCCGACATATTTTGCAACATTAGTCAAAAAAGCAATGACGTCATGCTTTGTTATTTTTTCAGTTTCTTCAATTTCTGCAACATCGAATTTTGCGTTTTTTAAAATATTTTCTAATGATTTATCGGGTATCCTGCCGATTTTATTATAAGCCGAACATACCGCAAGTTCAACTTGAAGCCATGCATTGTATTTGTTTTCTAGCGACCAGATATTAGAAATTTCCGGCAAAGAATATCTATCTATCAATTTATTTACCCTCGAAATGTATTAATATATTTTATTTTTTAGTAGCTCGTCAATATCGTAGCAAATTGATAAAATCATAGTATATCGAAATATATTAATGTATTTTATTTTTCAGTAGCTTGTCAGTATCGTAGCTGATTAATAAAATCATAGTGTCTCAAGATATATTAATGTATTTTATTTTTTAGTAGCTATAGCAATTTTATAAAGTCCGTTTTTAATAGCAGAACTCATGACGGCTACGACACTTGAAACTTTTGATGCTTTGTCCGCTTTAATTACAATAGTCGGGTTTGCTCCTGATTTTTTAAAAAAAGATAAAATTTCCGAAAGTTTTTTTAAAGTTATTTTTTTCTTTTTGTAATACACATTGCCAAGTTTTGTAATATATATAGTAATCGGTTTTTTTGAAGCGGCGGAAGACTGAAGTCCCGATTTCGGAAGACGTATCTTAATTCCTGAATTGCTCGCAAATGTTGTAGTCATCATAAAAAATATTAATAAAGTCAAAAAGACGTCAACCATATTAATAACATTTATAATAGGGTCGCGTTTTTTTCTTTCTGCAAATTTCATATATATAATATACTAAATATATTAAGACTAAATTATAACTGATTTATTATATTTATTTTTGTTGTTTATGTTTTTTAATTTTTAGTTTTTCAATCTTTTTTCAATCTTTTTTTATTTTTGATATTAGCGAAGATGCCATATCTTCCATTATTACGGCGTAATTAAAGGCTCTCGAAACAAAATATTTATAAAACAAAAAACATACAATTGCAATTATTAAACCCATTGCCGTGGAATATAATGCCTCAGATATGCCTAACGCAAGCAAATGAGGATTCGCTATCCCGCTGCTGTAAGAAACTGCACTTAAAGCTTTAATCATTCCAACAACGGTACCGAGAAGTCCGAGAAGCGGCGCTATAGTCGTAATTGCGCTTAAACCTTCCAAATTTTTTTCAAGTTCTGAATAAGCCCTTTTCCCTGCCTCTTCTACTTCTAATTTGACCGTATCTATAGAATTTTTATAATTTTCTATTATTGAGAGGTAAACCCTCGTCAAAGGTGTCGCAGAATTTGAACAAAACCCCCTCGCTCTTTCTATATCGCCTTTTTTTAAAGCATCTTCAATATTAACTATTAAATCCTGAGGAAATATTTTAGTCTTTCGCAGACCGTATAGTCTTTCAATTATTATTGCAAGACCGATAATGGAACATAAGATAAGAGGATATAAAAAGTATTCCGATATTAAAATGGTAGAATTAAACATTTATTTAATTTTCACCCGATATAATGTTCGAAAAATAAGCATAGCGAACATATTTTGTTAATTTAATTAATATGTTATACATAATATTTAACCCTTACCTTTTTAAATTCTTTTGTGCTTATTAAACTGTCATAATCCTTTATGCCGGTGAGTTCAGCAATTTTATTCATTGCATTAATGGCTTCTTCTTTATTTTTTGTATGAATCATAGTAAAAATATTATATTCCCATTTACCCGGATATACAGGTCTCAGATAGCAATGAGAAACCTCATTTATTGAAGACATTATTTTTCCGTTTCTATCGGCTTCATTTTCTTTTGATTTCCATATCCCCATTATATTATAACTGAATCCTGCTTTTTGGTGATGCAGAACGCAAGCGAACCTGCGCATTTTTTTTTCAGCAATAAATTTATCAATTTGAGACAGAAGCTCTTCCTGAGAAATATTTAAATTTGAAGCCGCATTTTTAAAAGGTTCAGGCACAATTTCCAGATCTTTTTGCACTTCTCTTATGCAATTTTTTTCAAATTCGCTGATATTTATTTTAGAATCTTCTATGGCATCATCCTGAGAAAAATATTTAAATTTGGAATTCTTATTAGCATCGGCATTTACAGGAGATGACGTTTCGCTTTCTCCGGTCATATCAAAATTGACGCCTATTTTAAATAGCTTTAATGTAGGAAGAATAAGATAATCTTCCGCTTTAGCGTTCTTTGCGATAAGCCCTATTTCTTCATCAAAATCTTTATCCGGTGGCAACGTAATAGTAAACCATATATTATATAGGTTATTTCTGAGATAATTATGGCTGACGCCGTTATGGGCATTGATAACGGATGCAGCGTTTTCAACTTTATCTTGCGGAACATTGAAGGCAACAAGCGTGCTTTTGTATCCTATATTATGCGAGTCAAATATTGCGCTTATCTGTCTGATTACCTTTGCCTGTTTTAAGTTGATAATTTTATTTATTACTTCTTCTTCGGTTATTTCAAGCTCTGAACCTATTTTCTGGAACGGTCTGATTGAAATAGGAAAATCGGTTTGCAGAATATTTAGAATCTTTTTGTCTATTAAAGATAAGTCAGGCTTTGAAGACAAAGTTTGCGAAGCTGATTCAGATAGAGCTGATTCCATAATATTTTATTCCTTTTATGATTTTTATTAACTTAATCCACTTACTTTTTATTATAGATTATCGAACCAATCTAATCAATAAAAAAATCAATAAAAAAGTTTATTATAGAATTTAAGCAAAGAATAATTGAATTTATCTATAAAATTAAATTAATTAAAATCAAATTTATTTAATTTAACTGAATTAAATTAACGCAAGACGGCAAAAGTAGGTAAGTAGATAGATAGATAGATAGATAGATAAAAAATACATTGAGCTTCTATATAAAATAAAATTAATTTAACTTAATTAAATTAACGCAAGGCGGCAAAACAAATAAAAAGAAGTAAGCAGGTAAGTAAAAAAATAAAAAAAAATGCTTAGAAGATTAAACAAAGCATAACAATGTCAATCTTCTAAGCATTTAAAAAATTTGCCTGCATTGCTGCGTGCAAAAAATATAAAAAAACTGAATTCTCAAAAATTAATAAAATACAAAAATTTTAACAAGCTTTCTAATTTAAAATAATTGCTAAATTAAAATAATTGTTTATTTTAAATAATTGATATATCCATACAACAAAGATTTACAGCCGTCGATTTTCACACAGTTCTTTATTTTAAAGATTCCAGATAAGCAGCTAAAGTATTTACCTGTGATTTCGGCATACTTTTATGATTAGGCATAATTGCCATAAATGATTTGCCGTTAATTGTAACGGTGCTTCCAGATGCAAAATGAGCACCAGGCGTTACTATCTGGGTTTTAATCCATGAAAGGCTTCTCTGGCTGCCTACGTGAGAAAGATTAGGTCCGACTGAACCGCCTTTGCCGTTAATAGTATGGCAGGCAATACATCCGTCAGAACTGAAAAGCTGCGGACCGGTGGCTGCGAAAGCCATTGTCGATGTGAATGTAAGAATACCTAAACTTAAAACCGAAGCGGTTAAAATTTTTGATTTGATTAATTTTGAAAAGAATTTTTTCATTTTGAATTTCCCCCCATTTTTTGGTTTAATACTTTAATGATTTACTTTAATGATTTAACTTTTTACTTTAATGATTCAAGATAGCCGGCTAATGCATTTAATTTTGCAGCTGACATGCTTTTATGGCCCGGCATAATTGCCATAAATGATTTTCCGTTAATTGTAGCAGTGCTTCCCGATGCAAAATGAGCCGATGGATCTGTAATCTGGGTTTTAATCCATGAAAGGCTTCTTGTGCTGCCTACATGAGAAAGATTAGGTCCAACCGAGCCGCCATTGCCGTTAATAGTATGGCAGGCTACGCATCCTTCCGAACTAAAAAGCGAAGCGCCTGAAGATGCAAAAGCTATTGACGCATTAAGCGCAACAAACCCTAAAATAATAATAAGAATACCTGTAATTTTTTTCATAATTATTCATTCACCTCCTTTTTATATTATATTTTTATATTTATATCGTGAAAACTATATAACCCTCAGTTTATTTATTTAATTCCTTTTTATTTGTTTCCATTGCTTCTGCTTCTTTATATATATTTTTAAATTTTCTAAACAATAAAAACATTTAACATTTATATAAAAAATAATCATACTTTCCATTATATATTATATCGGCACAATTTTAAATATTAATAAGTTATTTAAATAAAGTCAATACTTTTTTTATTCAAGTTAGATGTTTAATTAATATAGCTTTTATTTCATTAACACAAATTAAATATTTAATTAATATAATGATAAAATAAAATTATACTAATACAAAATTAGCATAATAATTTTAATTTATCTCTTTTAATGTTAATATAAAATATAAATAATAAATATCTTTGTATTTCCGTATTCAATGTATTATAATACTGTTTCAATTACAAAAAAATAAAATAAAACTGCATCTAAGCAATATTTTAATAATATATTCTAATAAATTCTAACAATTAATTATGGATAAAGTATTTTTATATTTGTATATAGCCGGCGTAGTATTTTTTTTTAGTTTTTTAATTACATTTACAGGTTCATTCATATTTTTAAAAATTAAAAAGGTAAAAGTTAAAAAACAGATTTATCTCACATATTTATTAATTTTTGTCATTCTTATTATAATAATAATGATATCCGGAATAAAAATAGGCGCAATATGATTAGAAAATCTAATTATCTTATCGGCATTATATATCAATCAATTAACTATATCTATATTTAGAGGGGTGCTCACAAAATGCTTGCTACATTTAAATCAAGATTATATTTTGCAGCAATAATGATGTTTGTAGTAATTCTAATAGGCAATTTTGTAATTATGGGATACATCGATTCTTTTAAAAATTACTCCTATACACAATCTGTTATAGGTTCGACGATATCTTCTCTGCTAAAAGTTCAGAGAAATACTATCGGTATAATATATCTTTCTAAACTCAGACAAAAAGATTTAAAAATAGCAAAATTAGAAAAGAAGACATTTAATTCATCTGTAATAAATAAAAAAATATTTGATTTAAGAAATGCGATAAAAAAAGCCCGCGTTGACAACACATTATCCATAAATGGATTTACAACAGGATTCAGCCATGAAAATTTTAAAACAGTTTTTGGCGTCAAAAAGAAATATCTAAAAAAATCTTCAAGCAAACAGATTAATCTTAAAATGCTCCAGCTCAAAAAATTTATGGCATCATACAGACCTAATATGGTTAAGCTATTAAAAAATCCGATTAAAATAGGACCGACGATTAATCCTGATTATTTTAAAACAAAAATAGACGCCATAATTGCCAACCTGAACTTCGTAAAAGAAAAAATAGCTGCAAAATCTGCCGCTAAAATTAAAATGCTTATTGATTTCTTTGTAATTCTCCCAATCTTTGCATTGCTTCTATTACTTGCAATAAGCTATTATTTTAAAAAATTCTTAATTGAAGAATTAATAAGCACAACAAATAAAATAGGCGAAGTTGCGAAAGGAGATTTAAGAACTAAAATAAAAATAAACGTAAATCCTAAAAATGAAATAGGTCTGCTCGTAAGTCACGTTAATATATTGATAGACTCGCTAACCAACAATGTAAGTTCTATTACTCAAGCCGTAGAATCGGTGTCAAGCTCCAGCACAGAATTGAACGCATCGTCTTCAGAACTTGAAAACGCGATAGACCATATGAAAAAAAACAGTTCATCGATAGTTGAATCCATTAAACAATTAACCCTTGCAATTGTCGAAATTGCGAAAAATTCCAGCAATGGCGCTCAGGAAGCCGATTATACACAAAAAGCCACCGAAGAAGGTTATAGTGCCGTTCAAAATGTTATTAAGGAAATTACATCTATTGAAAAATCGGTAGATAATGCTGCAAATGTTATAAATAAACTTGGCGAATCTTCTCAAAAAATAGGAGAGATTATCGCCGTTATTAATGAAATTGCGGACCAGACCAATCTGCTTGCTTTAAACGCAGCTATAGAAGCGGCACGCGCTGGAGAACAGGGAAGGGGATTTGCAGTAGTTGCCGATGAAGTGCGAAAACTTGCCGAAAGAACAACAAAAGCTACAAAAGAGATAACTAATATGATATCTTCTATTCAGGAAGATACTTCAAAGGCTGTTGAATCAATGAGTTATGGAAAAGAAGAAGTTAAAAACGGTGTAAACGTTGCTAAAAATGCAGGCATCCAAATTAATAAAATTAAAGAGCTTTCCGTTAAGCTGAAAGATATGATAACGCTAATTGCAACGGCTGCCGAAGAACAGTCAACCGCAACAGAAGAAATATCCGCATCGTCAGACAGTATTTTGCAGTCTCAAGAATCTGCAACATCCAGCGCAGCACAGGTAAAAATAGGAGCAAACGAACTTTCGAAATTGGCTTCGGAATTGTCTAAGGTAGTAAATATATTTAAAATTAAATGATAATAGCAGTAAATAATAATAAATAAAAACAAATAAAAATTATAATGGCGCTGAGCGATATCGACAATGAACAACAATCGGAAAAATATTAAAAAAAAATTATTTATAATTATTTTTATTTTTATAATATTTTTTTTAACAGGCTCTTCTATTGCATTCATGCTCAATAAACCACTCAGATATACCTTTAAGAAAAACATATTCGTTCCTTTAAAAAATTTTACGCTTTCGATATTTAAAATAAAATCTGCAAAATCTTTAACTGAAACAACAATTAAGCAGACTGACGCTGCCGTTCATACTGCTTCTACCGACAATAAGAGTATAATCAAACCGCAAACCAATGGTATTAATAATATATACAGACATAGAAATAGTTTAAAAATCACTATGCCGGCTAATTTTATATATCCCTATCTTTATCACGGCATATATAGAAAAGGAAATAATTTATTCAGCGTAATAATGTCTAAGTTAAATTATCTGCCGATAGAATGTATTCCCTTTAGCGCCGCCGACATCGGTAAAAATTATATCTATATTAAATATGAACATAACAGATATTGCAGATGGAAATGGCGCTGGAAAAATCTGCCGGATAGTTTTATAAAAGATTGGAAACCGGATTACTTTTCAGCTATATTGGAAGGCGCTGCAATGAATTTTCAGCATCAGAACAAACTCAGGATAACCGGAAGAATTAATGAAAATGTATGGAAAACTGCTTTTAAAGATTTAAGAAATCATAAAACAAATAAATACGGTTTGACCGTCGTATGGGCTGACAAAACCTTTCCAAAAACACTGCATTTATGGAAAAACGGAAAAAATATTTTAGTTTCATTTGTTAATACCGGTGTTTTCGATGCGCCGACATACAACGGGATATTTCCGGTCTACGAACGCTATTTTGAAGCCACTATGTCGGGCAAAACGCCTTGGCATCAGCCGTATGACGATAAAAATATTCCTTTTATAAACTATTTTGATTTTGGAGAAGCAATACACGGATTTCCGAGAGGCATGTACGGCATCAATAAAAGCCTAGGCTGCTTAGAACTTCCTTTAAGAAATGCGTGGATAATCTGGAAACAGATAAACTACGGCACAATGGTAGATGTGATTAAAAATACGCATATTAAACCGGCTTTTAAACAAAAAAATTACCTGCATCCAAAAATTAAAAATTTTATACCTGATAAAAATTTCTTAAAATATTATTTACTTAATAAAAGAAACTCTATAAAGGTGATCTCTTTACTGAATAAGAATAATAAGAATAAGAATAAGAGCAGACACCTTCATAAAAATACCGATTTTGCTTATCCTGCTATTGATAGCTATAGAAAGAATAGCTCAGATATGCCTGATATGCCCTTAAAATTAAAGTTTATATATGTCGACAACAGTATGACATTTCAAGACGTGCCGGTTACCTCATTAGTTTATTTTAAATTTAAAACAAACCGAAATAACACCGGCTATAATTTTTTTAAAAAAGTTATACTCACCAGCGGAATTAACTACGGCGGAAAAATAGATATACTGTCTAAAGCATCCGGTAAAAAAAATAAATTATTCTTCTCCGATGTTAGAAATCTAAAAGGAACATATATCAGAAGCGTTTACTCATTATCAAAATTGTCAAAAAATTTTAATAAAACCGATATAAAAAAATGTTTGACTATAAAACAGAGAAATTCAGGAATACTGAGCAATCTTGCTGTAAACAATAGAAATAATACCTTATGGGTCATTTCGTATTTATATTCATACGCTAAAAATACATTCAATAATTACTTGTGCAAAATTAAAATAAATAATAATCATACTATGTCTCTGCAGAAAAAAATGCTGCTTAAAAACTATGTTTCTTATCTGACTTTCGATAAAAACGGTAATTTGCTGCTGAGCGGACTAAAATTTAAAAACGGGAGCGCTGTAAATTATATTGAAGAAATTAAAAACAAATATTTAAATAAAAGATTAAACAATCAATATATTAAGCGTTTATATGCAATTTCTGGTAAATTCTCTTCAACAATGCCGATAGTCTCCGGATATAAAAATACCTTATGGGCGCTAAAACATTCCTTTCACAACGGATATGTTTATAATAATATACTGAGGCTAAGAATTAAACAGCGCTATCTAAAACACAAATATGCAAACAAATATGAAAATACGGTTAAGCCGTCTGTAAAAAATATCGCAAGCATCAGAGGCTATATCGGCAATTTATCTGAAAACAGCAGCGGAGATTTATTTTTTATCAACAACGTTTTAAAACATGGCATTTTTTATAAAACACTATATGAAATTAATCCAAACTCCGGCTCATATAATCCCGTCAGACTATTAAGATTTAACGGAAAACTTAACGGCGTTGCCGGAAGCATTATTGTTTTAAATTAAAAAACTTAAAAAAATATATTTTTTTAACAAATTCTTCTTGCATTTTTATCTGTATGCAATATAATAAAAAATCGTGCTTTTATTTTTTAATATAATGTATATGGAGGTTGAAAAAAAATGAATTCTCTTGGGATACACCTGCTTTTGGAGTTAAAAAAATGCAAGCCGTATATTCTTGCTGATTTACAATTTGTAGAGACAGCTATGCTTGATGCTGCGGTAAATGCAAAAGCTACAATAGTAGAACATAAGTTTCACGAATTTAATCCGTTCGGTATCAGCGGAATGGTCATAATTGCCGAGTCGCATCTGTCTATTCATACATGGCCTGAGTATGATTACGCTGCGGTTGATATTTTTACATGCGGGGATATAATTAAACCGCAGGTAGCTGCTCAATTTTTAATTGAAAGATTCGGGTCTTTAGAACCGCAAATGATGGAGGTCAAAAGAGGTCTCATTTCAATGTATGACCAAAAGCTGCCGCATAAAGTAGTTTGCGAAGAGAAGCTAGTCGCTCGTTAGCGTTCTAAAATTTTATAATTATTATTTGATTATTTTAATTATTTTGATTATAAAAAATTATCTTAATCTAATTGGGACTATCGCATTTATAGTTATGTTTATATATAGTTTAAGTATAACAAATAGAACGGCTGTCAAGGCTATAGGCGTTTACAGGAAACAATAATATATTGTCTTAATATTAATATGAGCAGCTGTTTACGCGAGATCTCAATTAGATTTCTTTGATTATTAAGTTCTTTTTTTATTTAGTTAGTTACTAATTGCTTACTTAATTATTTATTTGTCTAAATTATTTGTTGTTATAACTTATATCTTATTAATCATTAAATAGTTATCGCTGAAAACACCGTATGGTTCAATGAATTGAGATTTGCCTTCTTCTGTTTCGATAAAATCGGAGAGTATATTTTTATATAATTTTTTAGTTAATGGGTCGGTGATGTTTTCATCTATATCTAATAATGGTTGCAAAACAAATTTACGATTTTTTAACTCTTTATGAGGTATATTTAATACAGGAGGATGCGGATGCGAAAAAATCCTTTCGTCAAGCAGAAGTATGTCGATATCTATTTCTCTTGGACGATATTTAATAAATAAATCCTTGCCTTCATTTTTATAATCAAACTTCCTGCCTATCAGTTTCTCAATATTTTTAATTTTAAATAACAAATCACTACCGATATTCTCGTAATCACGATGAGCATAATCTGTCATTATTTTATCATTATCATCAAGTTCAGAAATTTCAGCGCTTTTAATAATCCAGCTGTTATCGTCAGAACAGTCGCTGTCGGTAAGATAGTCATTGCTTAAATTAAGTGCCGATTGATTAGGTTTGGCATCAGAATAGCTGCTGCCGGTAGTAAGGTAGTCGCTGCAGATGCAGTTATTATCAATTTTATTTTCATATTTATAAAGAACAACGCAATTTAAAAATACAGGAATAACACCTTTTTTGCATTCATCTTCGCTAAAACCCACCGGAGAAGTTTTATATACCCTCGAAGCTTTAATTAATTTTAAAACTCCTCCGTTATTTAATTTTATTAAATTTATTAATGAAATAGCATTAATTAAATTGACTTCTTTGTTGCCTAAATTGCTTCCTAAACCCAGATAAACATCCATGTGATGTTTTATATTTATACTTTGTATTTATGTTTTTTATATTTATACTTTGTATTTTATTTATGCTTTTATTTGCATACTTTGTATTTATGTTCTGTATTTACGCTGTAATGTCAGTTATGCCATTCTTTCAAGAGCTTCTTTTATACGGTCTTCGCTTATGGTTAGCGAGAATCTTATATATCCTTCGCCGTACTCGCCGAAACCTGAGCCGGGGGTTACGACAATTCCTTTATCGTTAAGCAGCGACATGGCAAAATCCTTCGATGATACGCCTGCTGCAGGAACTTTTGTCCATACATAAAAAGTTGCATCTGATTTATAAACATCATAACCGAGATGTTCAAGTCCTTCAATAAGAAGTTCTCTTCTCTTTCTGTATATTTTATTATTCTCTTTAATAACTTCAAGTTCATTATCTAAACCGTATGCGCCTGCCAGCTGAATTGCCTGAAACACGCCGGAATCCATATTCGTCTTTACCGCTCCCAGTCCGCTTAAAACTTGCTTATTTCCGCAAACAAAACCTATTCTGAATCCTGTCATATTAAATGTCTTAGAAAGGGAATGAAACTCAATACCTACGTCTTTTGCTCCTTTGACGGATAAAAACGATTCAGGCTCGGTATCTCCCGTAAACACTTCAGAATATGCAAAATCATGCGCTACTATAAAACTATATTTTTTTGCAAGTTTGACCACTTCATTGAAGAAAAACTTATCGGCTTTAGCAGAAGTAGGATTATTGGGATAATTTAAAAACATAATCTTAGCCTTCTTAAGCACGTCTTCAGGAATTATAGAAAAATCCGGCAGAAAATCATTTTCCTGTTTAAGAGGCATAACATAAGGAATACCGCCTGCAAAAATAGTTCCGGCATTATAAACAGGATAACCCGGATCAGGAACAAGAACAATATCTCCGGGATTAACGAAAGCCAGAGGAAGATGCCCTATCCCTTCTTTTGAACCTATCAAAGAAAGAACCTCCGTTTGCGGGTCCAACGAAACGTTAAATCTTTTACTATACCAATTTGCGGCAGATTCTCTGAATTTTAAAAGACCTTCATAGGAAGGATACTTTTGATTTATATCTATCTCGCTTTCTTCTTTCAATACATTCACGATAGCTTTTGGCGTGGGCAAATCGGGGTCGCCGATACCGAAACTGATAATATCTACCCCTTTGGCTTTAACTTCCTGCTTTAGCCTGTCAATCTCGGCAAAAAGATAAATGGGAAGCTTATTTAGTCTTTCAGAAAATTTAAATGAACTTTGGTCAGCAGCGTCTGTATGTTTCATCAGTATTATCTTCTCCTAATTAGTTAACAATTTTAAAAATATTGTTTTCTGAGGCATTTTTAGATTATTTATGCGTTTCGTTTTGATTCGTTTAATTTCATTCTACGAAGTTTTTTAATGTGCCGATATTTTCTATTTCAATTTCAAATATGTCTTTGTGATTTAACGTCCCAATCCCTGCGGGAGTTCCGGTAGAAATAATGTCCCCCGGATAAAGCGTCATAATGCCTGAGACAAATTCAACTAATTCAAAAGGGCTGAATATGAGGTCTGACGTATTAGAAGATTGCTTTAATTCCGCATTTAAATAGCCTTTAATTGCAAGATTAGAGGGATTGTCTATTTCTGTTTCTATATAAGGACCTACA
Organism: Candidatus Acididesulfobacter guangdongensis; assembly: GCA_004195045.1. Classification (NCBI taxonomy): domain Bacteria; phylum Candidatus Acidulodesulfobacteriota; order Candidatus Acidulidesulfobacterales; family Candidatus Acidulidesulfobacteraceae; genus Candidatus Acidulidesulfobacter; species Candidatus Acidulidesulfobacter guangdongensis. The sequence continues at coordinate 244,937 of SGBC01000004.1, read as the reverse complement.
GGAGCAAAAGTATCAAATCCTTTAGCTCTGGTATATTGAATATCCTTAGCCTGTAAATCCCGTGCCGTGACGTCATTTAAGCAGGTATAACCGAATATAAAATCTTTAGCGTCTGATTTTTTAACATTTTTTGCAGTTTTACCTATAACTACCGCCAGCTCAGATTCATAATCAACCCTTTTTGAAGCAGCCGGCATTACTATACTGCCGAGATGAGGTATAATACTGGATGACGGTTTAATAAAAAGAAGAGGTTCCTCCGGTAATTTTTTTTGCATTTCCTGCGCATGATTCTTATAATTTAAACCGACAGCGACAATTTTAGTAGGCTGAACAGGAGGCAAATATTCAAGCTCGGTTAATTCATACTGTCTGCCTGTATAATCAATATCGCAAAAATCAAAGTCTTCTATGACGTTGACGAATGTTCCTTCAGGGGATAACGTTCCGTAATATGTTTTCATCTCCCCTTTTTTATGCCTAAATCTTCCAAATTTCATAATAAATCCTTATTGTAATAGCAATAGAAAAATATGAACATACATTTATCTGCAAAATATAGTATAAAAGTAAAGTGAAAAAACAACTAAAAAGTTAAATGAAAAAGCCACAGCTCTCAACTCGAGCAGCAGCATGATGACACTCCGACCTTATAGTTTATTTTATCATAATATACTGTCAAAATCTATATAATTTAAAAGCAATGCTTTTAAATAGATAAAATTTTTCCGTTCATCAACCGAAAAATACGGAATATCTCCGATTATCGGCACATCGGTAAATTCCCTCAACACCTCTTTATTTGAGAATACGCTTTCATCTGTTTCATTTCTTGCATTATTTATAACAATGCCTGCAAGTTTAATATTGTTATTTTTAGCATAATCAATGCTCAGTAACGTATGGTTCAGCATTCCAAGACCTGCTCTGCTGACTATTATAACTTCAGCATCTATATATCTGGCAATATCTATCATAAAATGCCCTTTTTTAAGCGGCACAAGCATACCTCCGGCTCCCTCAACTATTAAAATATCGTAATTGCTCTGCAAATCGTAAAAACTATACAAAATATCTTTAATGCAAATCGATTTATTTTCAAATTTAGCTGCAGCGTGCGGAGATAAAGGATGTTCAAAAGTAAACGGACATATCTCCTCTAAACTTTCCTTTATATCTGATTGTTTTTTAACAAAAAAACTGTCAATATATTTCTTTGAGCCGTCGCAATTTAATTTAACCCCTGTTTCTATAGGCTTCAAATATCCAGTTTTTTTGCCGTAATATTTTAAGCCATTAATTATTAAGGAGCTCACAAATGTTTTGCCGACATCCGTATCTGTTCCTGTTATAAAAAAAACACGCTTTTTTATTTCCAAAATAAATAGCCCTCTATTCGCTATTATATCTATTCTCTATAATATCAATCTAATTTTAGCACTGTCTTAATTGCTTTGTTGAATTCAACAGGGTCAAATTTAACAATATACAAATCGGCACCGGAGGATTTACCTTTAGATTCGTTTTCCGTTCCGCTGAGGGAAGTATGCATTATGATTGGTATATCTCTGTACTTGTCATCAGCCTTCATAGTTTTGGTGAAAGTATAACCATCCATGACCGGCATCTCAACATCGCAGATTATAGCATTAATATTATATTTTCCTGAATAGACGACATCAAGCGCTTCTTTTCCGTTTTCCGCCATAATTGTTTTAAACCCTTCTTTCAAGAGGGCGTTATTTACCATTTTTCTTGCGGTTGAAGAATCGTCAATTATAAGAACATTTATATCGCTTGCAATCTCCTTCTTTTCCGCATCTATTTCACCTATCTCTTTTTTATAAAATCCAAGTTCATCAACGATAGATTCAAAATCTAACAAAAGAAGCAAATCATCATTTTCTATTTTTATTATACCGGTAACTTTTGAATCTTCTTGAGAAACTGACGACAATTCAGTTTTATTGATATCAACCCACGACACACGCCTTATTCTTGTAGTTTCATGGACAATAAAGCCGACTTTGACTTTATTAAATTCTGTAATAATAACTTTAAAATTTTTCTTTTTTAAATTTTCCGGTTCCGCTAACCCCATCCATTTTGGCAGATTAACTAAAGGAACAACAAAACCTCTCAGATTAAACATTCCTTCTATAAATTCATTACTATTGGGAACTTCAGAAATATCTTCCGGCATTTTAATGATTTCAATGACTTTGGCTACATTTATTCCGTATATTCCTTCATTTATTTCGTCTCCGTATTCCTCCAACGAAAGCTTTAAGCTGCTTTCTCTGGAATAGCCGCTTTTATCGGATGCTAAACCTTGCTGTTCTGACGAACCGTCGTTGCGTGAAGAATCGGATAAATCGGACAAACCTGCTTTTGATTTATTGCTTATAATTTTGTCAAATACCGCATTGGGCTGCTCATTAATACTAAAAAGTCTGAAATCAACAAGCTCCATTTTGTTCTGTCCGACTTCTAATATATTCTGCCCCGCATTCACTGGCGTTTCTTTGGGAATATTAATACCCATATTTATATCCTCGTTTATTTTATAGTTTATTTTATATTTAGTTTATTTATAGTTATTTCAGATTATATATTACTTTATTCAACTGTTTTTTTCAATATAAGAATATTTCTTTAATCCTGCAATAGAAAATATTTATGCATTTCTTTGCTCGGTTAAGCAAAATATAAGGAAAAGGTGTCAGATTTTATTTTTTTGCATATGAAATAGTTTAATTAACAAAGAAAATATTTGCAAAAAAATTAATCTGACACCTTTTCCGAGTAGATAACTTTCTATTGCAGGATTAAGGTATTTAAAAAACTAATCGTCAATCCATGGATTTTCAGAAACTTCAATATTTTCATTGTTTGCATCTACGGAAATTATTCTATTTCTGCCTCTGTTTTTAGCATCATATAAAAGTTCGTCAACTTTTTTTAAAAAATCTTTTGCTTTATCTTCAAATTCTTTTGAATAAGATATTACTCCCATACTTATAGTGATTTTTCCTGTATCTTTTATATTAATTTTAGAAATTAAAGTTTTGATTTTTCTTGCGACGTCTAAACAGTTAGATAACTCGGTCTGAGGCAAAACAATCATAAACTCTTCGCCGCCGTACCTGGCGGCTATATCGGATTTGCGAATATTATTTTTTAAAATTTTTGCTACTTCTTTTAACACTACGTCGCCCTTATCATGGCCATAAGTATCATTAATTTTTTTAAAATGGTCAATATCGCACATTATTAACGAAAATATCGTACTGTATCTTGAAGCCTGATCAAATATATTTTCGTAAAAGCTGTCGAAATACCGCCTGTTGTATAAACCGGTCAAACTGTCGGTCATAGCTATATCTTCGGAATTTTTTTCGAAAAATATTTTTTTATACCTGGTAATAATCCAGACGACGGTTATTGCCGATATAAATAAGATGAACTCTAAAATAAAACTTATATAAATAAAATTCTTAGCACCGATAAAAATAGATTTATTAATTTCTCTTAATACGCTAAAATCGTTATAAATCAAAAAATTAGAACTTATAAATAATACAACCAATACTAAGCAAATCTCTATTATAATTGATAAAGTCAATATATAAAATATTTTTTTTTCTTTATCCATAATAATATTTAACCATAAATAATAAAAAAAATGATAAAGCCATAATAAACAAAAAAAATAATAAATATTGTCTTACTGATTTAATGCTGTTATTTTTAAAATTAATTTAGCATTAAATACTAATATTGTCAATTAAATAGCAATATTTTAATTTTAATTTTAGAGGTTTAATTATGAACAGACACCCTGTTATTTAATTAATTTAAACGAAATAATCGTTAATTTGACAGAAATAGACACTATCTTTTAATTTGCTTGAAAAAATAAAATATTGATGTTAATATATATATATCTGTATATATTAATATACTACAATCAAACAAAAAATAATTTATTAAATTTAAGGAGAATTTGACATGACTGAAAGTATCGGCATTAAAAAAACGGTTAATTTAGATTTCGACAACGCAATTTTAAAGGTCAAAGAAGCATTTAAGGCAAACAGTTTCGGCGCTATAACAGAGATAGACATTAAGAAAACTTTAAAAGAAAAAATAAATGCAGACTTCAAGAAATACACTATTTTAGGAATGTGCAATCCTAAAATAGCTATGGATGTACTTGATATGAGCGATGAAACAGGGCTTTTGCTTCCTTGCAATGTCTGCATATATGAAGATAAAGAAGGCAATGTTATAGTCAATGCCGTTAACCCTGCCGCATTGCTAAGTTTAGCCGCCGATACAGATGGCAGTTTGAAAAGAAAATCTTTAGAAATAAAAAAAATTATTGAAAAAGCAGTTGCCGATATTTAAAATTTTCTAAACAGGCTGCTGTGAATAAAAAAATAATATAGTTCTATCTATACTGTATATACTATGCATATATTTATCCATTATATATGTCTAATACGGAAAAGGTGTCAGATTAATTTTTTTGCAAATATTTTCTTTGTTAATTGAACTACTCCATATGCAAAAAAATAAAATCTGACACCTTTTCCTTTTCATATATATAGGCGTACCTATGCAGCCTGTTTGTTATTTTAATTAACTAAATTGCATTGATAAATCTGCGACAGCATTATTATATTATATTTATATTTTATAGTAATATTCATATTATACATCTAGCGCTTGTTATATATTTTCAAATATGCTTCTGTATATATATGTATATATGTATATAATCTATACATAAATATATGTTATGCATAGATATTACGTTTATCGGCGTTTAAGCTTTTACCTGAACGCTTCTTATTAAATCGTCTAATTTTAACTGTACTTCTTCGGAATATTTTTCTAACTGCTCCGCTAATTTTTTAGCTTCGCTTTTATTGCCGCTCTGTATTGCAGCGACGATTGCTTTTCCTGTTTCGTGAACCTTCGGATGGACTTGACCTAACGCAATAAAAGCCGGATTATCTCCGTATTGTTCTTTGCCCGGACCATCATACCATTTCCCGAGCCTGCATTCGTGATGAGAGGTTAATTCCGAAGGGCTTACCTTCGTATTATTAGCCACAAAAATATCTAAAACATTTGAAACCCATGTAACATGGTCGCCCTTAGTCAGGGTTAAAAGCATTGTATCGTAAGGAAAAAACATAAATTCGTTTAAGTCCTTCTTGAAACCGTTTAATAATTCATCTATAAGACCGTATAATTTTTTAAATGTTGCGCTTCCGCTTTCTAGATCTCCCGTTATAGCTGTAATGTTGGAAGCCATTTCTTTTGAAACGAATGATTGTTCTTCAGCGGCTGTTGCAATTCTGCTTATGCTGTCTGAGGTCTTTATAGCTTCGTCGTTAGCTTTTTTTAGAACATCTTCCACTATATCTAATGATTCTTTGCTGTTGTTCATAAAATTAATTCCGTCTGTTACTTTTTCCTTAACGGCGTTAGACTGGTCGTTTATAACCATTGTTACCTGCTCAATTTCTTTTGCCGCTTTTGCCGATTTTTCTGCTAATTTTCTTACCTCGTCGGCTACCACGGCAAAACCTCTGCCCTGCTCTCCCGCTCGAGCCGCTTCAATTGCAGCGTTCAATGCCAAAAGGTTAGTCTGGTCGGCTATATCTTTTACTTCCGAGGTAAGACCCGTTATTTTCTGGGTATTTTCTACAAACTTTGTAATTGATTCGCTCATCATTTGAACAGCCTGCATTACCATACCCATCTTCTCGGAGAGCTGGTTTAAAGCATTAGAACCTTCAGTCGTCTGGTCAACGGTCTGTTTTGCCGCTCCTGCGGAAAACTGTGCATTTGAAGCGATTTCTTTTATTGTCTGAGACATCTCTTCAATAGAAGAAGACGTAGTATTTGACATTGTTAATATCTCGCCTAAAGATTGATTAAATTCTGAATACAGCACTTTAGATTGAGCCGCCGTGCTGAAACCGCCGACCACTATATCTGCAATTTCAACTATTTTGCGCCTTGTTTCCATTGCTTTTAGGAAGTCATTATCTTTGACGTGTTTAGCCTCTTTCTTTATTAATTCTTTAAGTTCCGCATTGGTTCCTATAAAAGCGGCATTAATAAGCCTGCATTTTTTTTCAACTTCGTTGTGTCCGCCGAACATAAAATTGCTCCTCCGAATTTTTAATATAATATTACAACATTTTTAATAATTTTTAATATAAATTGTATATAACTTATGCAATTTATACAAGTTTTAAAAAATATTTAAGTACAAAAAATATAAAAATAAGTACAAAAATCAAATGGATACTTTTATATGTATATTTATATAATATAATTAACAGGTTTCATAATGTAATTATGTATTGTGCGTTATTATATTATGTAATTATAATTATGTAATACAACATGAATTTTTGAAATAGGTGTCTATCGCTAGCTCAAATAATCTAATTTAGATATCACACTCATTTTTATATTTTTTTATAATATATCAAATTTTTATGATAATGTATAGTTAATAATAAATTATATTCAAATTATTAAATTATAAATCAGGATAACGGATAAATGAGCTTCTGATACTGAATTTACTCGCCAACTGTTCAGTTTTTCTGAAAAATAGGCAGAGCCTGTCCTAATTTAAGATAATTTAAAATTGAAAAAATAATAAAAAAATGGTATAATTATTGCTACATATGGAAAAAAAACAATTTAATATTCTGATTAAAGAAAAATTTAAAAATATAAACCTGATTGCGGTTTCCAACAGGGAGCCTGTCGTACACGAATATTCAGGTAAAAAAATAGTTTCTAACCGTTCCGTAGGCGGTCTTACTATCGCTTTAGAGCCTATAATGCGAAACCTTAACGGAACATGGATTGCTTACGGAGGCGGAAGCGCCGATAAAGCGGTTATAGATAACAACAATAAAATTAAACTGCCTCCGGGTGAAGAATCGTATTCGCTTAAAAGATTATTTTTAAGCAAGGAAGAAATAAACGGATATTATTACGGATACGCAAACTCTGTTTTATGGCCGCTTAGCCACATAGTTTACAAACAGCCCGAATTTAATTCAAAAAATTTTGAAATTTATAAAAACGTAAACAAAAAATTTGCCGATTCGGTTATAGAAGAAATAAAGACTATTGCAGCGAACAACGACAGTCTGCATAACAATCTGCAGGATGAAGCTGACAATGTTATCTGGCTGCAAGACTATCATCTGTCCTTAGCCGCAAAATATATAAAAGAATACGATGAGTCGTTAAAAATTGCTATATTCTGGCATATTCCGTGGCCAAACCCTGAAGTTTTTTCAATATGTCCGGAAAAAAAAGAAATTTTAGAAGGACTACTATCGAATGATTTAATAGGTTTTCATATTTTATACCACTGTCAGAATTTTCTTAAAGCCTGCGAATGGGAACTTGAGGCTCAGGTTAACTGGGCTGATTACTCCGTTACGTACAAAGGGCATAAAACTATTATTAATCCTTTTCCGATAAGTATAGATGCAAGGTCTATATATGATTTTTCAACAAATATCGACATAAACTCGGAAGAATTTAATGAATTAAAAGAGGTTATAGAACCGCCTTATCAATTTTTGGCTCTTTCTGTTGACAGGATTGATTATACCAAAGGCATAAAAGAAAAATTAATGGCTATCGACCTGTTTTTAGAAAAATATCCTGAGTTTATAGGGAAATTTGTTTTTTTACAGCTTGGCGTTCCGTCCAGAATGCATATAACTGCATACAAAGAATACTACGATGAAATAAACAGCCTGACTGAACAGATAAACTGGAAGTATAAAAATGACGACTGGCATCCAATTGTTTTATTTTTGAAGCAATTGGATTTAAAATCATATATTTATTTTTATAAAATTGCTGCTATTGTGATTGTAAGTCCGCTGCATGACGGAATGAATCTTGTTGCAAAGGAGTTTATAATGTCGAATACTGATTGCAACGGAATGCTGGTATTATCAAAATTCACGGGTTCTGCCAAAGAGCTTTATGATGCGGTTTTAATCAATCCGTACAATATTGAATGCTTTGCAGATTCAATCAAATATGCGATAGAATTAAATCCGGAAGAAAAAAAACAAAGAATTACCAAAATGCAGAATATTATACTTGATAACGATATATTCGACTGGGCGTATAACTTCCTTTCCAAACTTAAAACTATATGAACGCAAATAAAAACTCGGACGATAATAATAAAAATAAGCACAATAAATATAAAAAAATATCATACTATCTTGCAGGCATTATAGCGACGTTACTATTTTTGTCGGGGCTTCTGTACGCAATACCTATATATTCAAAAAATCTTCCAAAACATTCTTACTCAATAATAGAAGCTGTTTTGCTGCTCATTTTCGGCATTTTAATAATAAAACTCGTTCAGGAACTGTTTGTCAAAATTATTCACAATTATATATCGGAAGACAGATTAGGTTTTTTAAAATTTATATTAAATTTTACGGCATATTTCACACTGTTTCTGTTAATTTTTTCTTCATTAGGCATAGATATTTCAAATATTCTTCTTGGAGCTACGTTTTTAGGCGTTATATTCGGTATAGCATCTCAGACCGTTCTTTCAAATTTATTATCAGGATTTACTATATTATTTGCAAAACCGTTCAAAATAGGTGACAGAATTACAATAGTAACTTGGCAATACGGTCTTCTGATGTCCACATATCAGCATGAGGCGGTTAAACCAGGTTATACCGGCGTCATTAAAGATATAAATATTTTATTCACAACCATTAAGGAAGACAACGGTTTTATTATGAAAGCGCCGAATAATATTTTAATGCAGGCGCTGGTAACAAATTATGCAAATACTAATAAACGATTAGTAAGGGTCAGATTTGAACTTGATAAGGTAATAGATTTCGAAAATTTTAAGAAAGACCTGAATGTTTATTTGCTGACTAAGAAAGATATCATAGAACAGAATCCTCTTCCGATAATAAGGATTATAGATTTATCGCTGACAAGCTATTTTGTTGCTGTTGAAGTTTTTACTCCTTCTATTTTCGAGGACCCTGTGAGAGATGCAGTACTGTCATACGTCCTTATAAGACAATCGGAGATATTAAGCAAACCTTTGTTAAAATAAATCAGGCAGATTGATTAAGATTCTGCGCTTCATATGAATATAGGATTATAACCAATTTTTCATTAAATTTATTCCGTGAGAACTTAAATAATAATAAATCAATGTATAGCAAATAGTGCTCGCTATCAGAGGCACATAAAAGAACAAAATATCGTTTCGTCTGTTTTCCACTAATCCAAGAACTAAAGAAACAAATAAAGTACCCACAAAAAATTGTCCTGCAAAAAAACCTATATAAGCGCCGTTTTTGACCCATTTGCTATTAACTTTATTTAATTTTTTCTTAAAAAAATTAAATTTTCTCAGATACTGCGCAAAGTAAAATATAAGCGTACATATAAGAATTTCAGAAATTATTACGAGCAGGATAGAAATAAAAGGATTCAGTTTTGCAACAGTTATATATGCTACAGCTAAAAACTTACCGCCAAAAAAAGGATTAATATTTATAAGAATTAAAATCAGGTAATCTAACATAGTATATACATTTGGATTATTTTAAAACTTTTACTTTTAATTTTAGAGAATCTTTATCTATGAGGGACGAGGAATTTGGAGCTTCTATTATAACAACTTTTCTGCCTTTTGCAATCGGCTCATCGGCATAAGCTTCCCACCTTTCGCCGTTTAAATCTATCTGTCCAAATCCGTTTGCAGGTATATCCTCTACCACATCGGCGGCAGAATTTATTATGTTATCGACAGGCGATTTTCTGCTTGTTTTTTGAGCTTTATATCCAAGAATAAAAAATATAACTATAAATATTACAATTGCTATGTATGTAGGCATTACTATATGCATAAAAAGCGTCGGTGTTTTTGCAGAATACATAAAAATAATGATCGTTCCGACTACAAACAAAACCGCACTGACAGAAGTTAAAACTCCGTATGAAAATACAAAAAAATCGCTTACAATCAAAGCAAACGCAACGAATACTAATATATAGGCAACTGTTATCATCATAATGTTTATATTATACACCAAAAATTTACTATATAATACATATTTATTCGCACGTATTATTTATATTATGTTGCTTTATGGTTTCACAATAAATAAAGCTTCACAATAGCTATGAAAAAAAAGAGCATATATCATATATAAAATTAGCTGCCTCAGGGACGCTTTTTTATTTGTCTAAAAAACAGTATTTGTTAAAGCAAGCGTATTCGTCAAATGATTTACGTTCGGGCCGCTCAATTTCGTCATGTCTTTGTTTTTCGCTCAAAACAGGGTTTATTTCCATTTTGTGTTTGCTAAATATTATAAGAGTTACTATTTCCATATCGTCAGGCGATTTTATAACACTTTTAACTATTTCAGGATTATAGCCGGCTATTGGATGGGCGACGTATCCAAGCTCAGTTGCTTTAAGAATAAGGAAAGCTGACGCAATTCCCGTATCGAAAAGATAATATTTTCTATAATCCAAAACACAATCATCATTCTGCTTTGATAAAACGACTATTATCATAGATGCGCTGCGTGCCCAATCATTGCCTTTGGAAAGGGCGGTTTTTAGCTCTTCAAGAATAGCATTTTCATAAACAAATACAAATTTCCATGGCTGATGATTAAAACAAGACGGCGACAAAGACGCGAATGAAGATAGCGTTTTTATAAGGTCTTTATTTATTTCTGTTTCTTCCAAAGATCTGTAGGCGCGTCTTGACTCGATAGCTACTGATACATCCATTTTTTGTTCCTCCTTAATATATTTAACCCTTCTTTTACTTTAATGACGCCGATAGGTATATTATCAGACAGCCTTAAATATGCGGCATGCAGCATCTGCATCTTTATCATAATATATTTTCATTTTTATATCCTCTTAAATTTATTTTTTAATTATTCCAACAGATTTATTTAATTTTTGAGCTCCGTTAAACTTTCGTTTTTTTGAAATATTAAAATGCGGAATAAGCATTAAATCTTTTTTAACATATTTTTCTATTGCTTTTTGAATGTCCATAATATTTATAATAGTAGATTTATAATAGTGTAATATTTTTTGCGGTTAATAATTAATTTTAAAAAACTCCGTTAAATTATTTATCTTATTAACCGGCTCCGGTAACGTTTTATCCTTATATCCTCTGTTAAGCCAATACGCCTTGCAGTCCGGACAATTTAACTCTATATGATGAATTACAGCGTCGTAATCGTCTATGAAATATTTTATTCCAAGTTCCGAAATAATTCTATGTTTTTCTTGAACTCCCGCATAATATACGGGAATATCTTTGTTAAATATTTTAGATAGATTTGATTTCCTTAAATGTAGTATTTCTTCGGGAAACGATGTTATAAAGCATTTGATATTAATGATGTAACGCTTTAAGTTTAAGACTTCGTCGAAAATATCCATATCGGAATAGTCTATATTTAAGTTAATTAAAGATAACTGTTCCTGCGTGATTTCGTATCTTTCAGTCATATTGTATATTTCGGGATGCTTAATTGAGATATTTAGATTAAGCCTAGCGGCTTGCTTCAAAAAGGTCTTTTCGTAATCGAATATCACGCCGTCAAGGTCTAATGCGGTTTGGTTTGAACTATTCATCTCGGATATACCTATTTGTCGACAGTTCTTCCCTTAATGCTTTTATAGCATCTTTTATTGACTCTTTAAAATCAGTCTCTAATTTCTTAATTTCATTTATATTGTTAATTAGAAGAACTGTCCGATTTATCATAAAGTTGGAATGTTCATTGTTATTTTCTAAAGTTTCAGAGTAAAGCATGAGTGTTTCTATCATTTTTTTACAAACATATAGGCATTAACAACTTTTTCTGTTGATGATTCATCAAATAAACCGATTTTCCCAGAGTTATTATCATATATAGGCATATAATTAAGTTTAATCCTAACTACTATTCCTGTTATGTAATATTCCTCGTTATCTTTTTCATTGAAATCATTCCAAAAGCGGTTGATAATAAGGCATATATAGTTAGCTCATGGACCAGTTCTTTTGAATTTGCATTTTGAAAAGTTTTATTAAAAAATTCAACAGCAAGAACACCTAACGCAAAGGCAAGCAGCATAGTAACAAAGTGTATTTTTTAAATTTTAGTATAAAATTTTCCATAATCTCTCCTAATTATTTTAATTATATATTTTTAAATTAGCCATATCAATCGCTCCCGCCATATCTTTATTAAAATATTTTAAATATAAAGAATTTTTTCAATAACATCGCATTCATTCTGTTATCTGTATTTATTTACGGTTTCTTTGAAAGACAAATTCTCAATTTCGCCGATTAATGCTTCGGGCATGTAACCATAATCTAATTTTAACGCCTCGGATAATTCCTTTTTTAATTTTTTATAATTATCGCTGTTTTTATCCTCTTCTAATTCAGATAGATAATAATCGGCGTAATCATTCACTAAATATTGAATCTGTCTGATATAGTAATCCTCTAACTATTCTTGAGTATCTAAGTCTATAGCTTTTTCTTCTAAAAAATCGGCAACCGTTTCATAGTTGTCTATGACATATTAATTATCCTTAGAATACTGAATTCTTTTCTTTTTTTATAATATAAATTATTCAATTAATAATAACATTTATATATTAGTGTATCAATACTGCATATTGCATCTATCTATTTTTGTATTGACAAAATTAACCATATTATGTTTATATATATGGTATGCCGATATTAAAAAAAGAAAACGAGATAACGATAAGAGCATTTATAGATAAAAACGTTTACGATAAAGCGCTTGCGTTTAAAGAAAAAGCCTTAAAAGAATACAACATCAGGCTTTCAGTGAGGGATATAATTAAAAAAGGGCTTTCGCTTAAAGAAGACGAATTAAGCAGGGTTAAAGTAGTATCTTATACCGAGCCTGAACTTTTTGAAAGATATATAAAAATAAAAGAAAAAAACAAAAATCTGGAAGTAGGCGATATAATATGCGCAGGATTAAGACAATCGTTAAACGAATTTAAAAAAATAATCAACGAATAAATGACGGAAAAAAAAGACAAAAAAGACAAAAAACAGGTTTATATCGGAGTCAAACTTACGAGAGACGAATTTGGCGAGATAAAAAAGATGCAGGAAGAAGCAGCTGAAAACGGACTGAGGCTTACCATAAAAGAAATATTAGACAGAGCCTTTGAAATAGGGCTTGAAGAAGCGGAGAAGGAACTTGAGGAAGAAAGAAAAAAACGAGATAAAACCAAAAAAGAAACCGGTAAAAAAAGATAAGAACGTTTCTGTGCGTATATCCTTAGAACTATTCGAAGAATATCAGGAAGCAAGGGAAATAGCCTTAAAAAACAAGAAACATCTGTCTTTAAGCGCCATAATAAGAAACAGCGTTAAGGAATATATAGAAAGGGCAAAAGGCATAGTTTGATGCGGCAAGATTAAATCTTCTGGCTTTTGCGACGGAGGATAAAAGCTTTTTGCTTTAGATATCGATTTGGGGGATATTTTTTCAATAAACTCTATGGATGGCTCTCCTTTCAGTTCTTTATATATCTGGATATAGGGTTTAGAAAGATATTTTTTAACGAAGTTTTCATTTTTAAGAGCAAAATCAAGGGCTGTTTTAATATCAAATTTTTTAAGAAGAGATGCCGTGTTGGGTCCTATGCCCCATACGTCTTCTATTAATATATTGCTTAAATATAAATGTATCTTATTCCCCGGTATCGCCGTTATTCCGTGCGGCTTTTTATATTTAGAGGCTATCTTTGCAAGAACTTTGGTTATGCTTATGCCTATAGATACGCTTATTGAAAGCTCTTGTTCTATAGTATTTTGAATTTTTACGGCTATTTCTTCGTAGGAGCATGAATATAGCCTTCTGAGTCCGGTTAAATCAATAAAGGCTTCATCTACGGAATATTCTTCTATTTTAGGAGAAAATCTTTTCAGTATCTCAAACATACGGACGGAGAAAAGACCGTAAGTTTCGTGATTGGAATCGAGTATTATTATGCCCGGGCATATTCGTTTAGCATCCGATACGAACATGCCTCTTTTAACGCCTTTAGCTTTGGCTTCATAGCTTAAAGCTATTATTATGCCGCGTTCTTTACCAACGGCTACGCATTTGCCTTTAAGCGCGGGCATGGAAGCCTGTTCGCACGATACGAAGAAAGCGTCGGCGTCTAAATGGGCTATTGCCTGAGGCCATGAATGAACGGATAAAACTTGCATATGTTTTTATTGGATTTATTTATCTTGATTAAACTATGGTTAAATTACCGCAAAAATAAGATATAACGCATATAATATTATATAGACGACAATAGCGCCGACACCGGCTTAAAGCTAATTTAAAATACACTGCCAAATTTAAATGCTAAACTAAAACTAATGCCAACGCCGATTTAAAACTAATTTAAACGCTAAACTAAAACGAAAACTAATGTTTTTGCCGACCAAAAACTAAGTTTTTATTTATATAGCTGTATAGCATTATAACTATACATTATAATTATATTGTTATTGTTTTTTGAGGCAAAATTAATATATTTAATATTAAAAATCGGCTGCAAGTTTTTTATTTATATTGCCTTACGACCCCCGTTACCACTCCTGCTATAACAAGTTCGTTTTTAGGTTTTATCGGTTTATATCTGGGATTTGCCGGCAGAAGAATATAAGAGCCGTTTTCTTTAGAAAGATATTTCATAGTCCATGCGTTGTCCACCTGAGCTATAACAATGTCCCCTTCCGCCGCGGTTCCGGATTTATCCACTACTACGTAATCGCCCTGCATGATGCCGGCTTCCGTCATAGAATCCCCTGTTACTTTTAAAAGAAAAGAAGAAACCGGATTTTTAATTAATAATTTATCTATAGAAATCATATCTAAAAGCTCTTCTTCGGCGGGACTCGGAAAACCTGCCTCTATTCTTCCTAAAAGTTTTATGGAAAAGGCGGGAGAAGAAAAATAGGGAGAAGAAAGAAAACAGACAGGAGCAGAGGCAGGCTCTGAAATAAGAGCATCAGCAAAAGCAGAAGCCGTAGCAGAAGAATATACAGAGACATCGGCAGAAATAGCATCGGCAGGAGCAGGAACATTGGCAGATACATTGACAGACATACAAACAGAACCGCGCGGATTAGCAGAAAAAAAAGACGGAGAATAAAAATCAGAATTAAAAACAATGCGGCCTTTATCGTCTTTTACGACAAATCCTTCTTTCTGAAGATTATTTATGATTTTAAACACTGCGTTTTTGGATTTAAGAGAGAAAAGCGGCATCATTTCAGAATAAGAAGGCATTCTTTTGCGTTCATTGAAAAAGGTTAATAAAAGCCCCGCTCTGCGTTTAAGTTTTTCATCTGTTTTATTACTAATTTTATTATTATTAATGTGTTTATTTATATTTTTCATATTATTATTCTGATTATTGTGATTATCGACATCATTAATATCATTGCCGTTATTGCAATTAGCGTTGTTATTGTCGTTAATGGCATCGTTGAGTTGATATAAAATATAATTGATGTTGACATCAAAATTAAGATTGAGATTCTTGCCGTTATTGCCATTAGCATCATTATTGCCATTTTGATATTTTTTGCAATAGCGTTTGTGTTTATATCCGCAGCCGTGTTTATACTTGTAGTTGTATTTATAGTTTCAGCTATATTTATGCCTATAGTTGTATTTATAATTTCACCTGTATTTATATCTGTAGCTGTGTTTATAGTTTCAGCTGTATTTACTTTTGCAATAATAATAAAATATTATACAGTGAACGTTCGTTTACTGTCAAGCATAAAGATTATAAATAAAAGCCATCAATAAAAGCCATCCGATTTATTTTATCTCTCACTTCTTCCTGAATCTGCTGGGTAGCGATTTTTATTTTACGGCTATTTTAAAATAGAGATGAACATTATGAATAAATTTAACTATTTTATAATGACAATTTTTCAACGCAAATTTAAAATTAAATTAAACTTAGTTTTTTAATAAATGTGAACCGGAAAAGGTGTCTGATACCTTTTTCTCTGATACCATCTGCATTTGCACATATTTTTAATCTCAACGCAACGGAAATTTAATTTGTTTGCAACATTTGCGTCATAATATCTCAACAATCGTTATGATATTATATTTTTTACAGTTATATTTTCCATATTGAAAATATCAATTTGAATGTTATAATAAAAAGGAGCGATTATAATGGAAGAAATTAAAAAAAGCGAAGATTATATGAATATGAGTTTCTCGGTTTCCCCAGAGAAATATTTTGATAGCAGGTTCGACGGTCAGGAAAAACTCTTTACCGAAAAATTTAACGGACAAAGAGCGCAATTCGATGAACGGTTCAACAGCATCGAAGCAAAGTTCGACACGCTTTTTGATAGCCTTGCAGCAACAATTGATGATGTAGATAAAAGGCTTTCGTCTAAAATTGACGATGTAGATAAAAGGCTTTCGTCTAAAATTGACGATGTAGATAAAAGGCTTTCGTCTAAAATTGACGACCTAGATAAAGGGCTTTCGTCTAGAATTGATGATCTAGATAAAAGACTTTCGCTGGGATTTACTTTAATAATGGCAGTTCTTGCCGTTTTGGTGACACTGCACTTTTTAAAGTAAATACATTGGCTAATGATTAAAGAAAAAGGTGTTAGATTTATTTATTTCTCGCTCCCGCCTGCATTTGCCTGTGATATTATTTACAATGCTTTTAGCGGAAGTTCAATTTTAAAAAATCTATCTTAAGTTATATCGTGTATTTCGGTCGCATTGGACACCGATTTAGGTCGTAACTGTTACAGGCTAATCCTCTTTTTATTTTTATATAATATAGTTAATTTTAAGTCAATGAAAATGGTCTAATCCTCCCCATATTGTTGAAGTAAATTAAGACAATTTTTAGTTATAATCTACATTTCTGCAATATTTTAATCTTATCGTCGTCCGAAAATTTTCTTCTTAAATTTAATCCCATTTTTTACCCTCCGATTGACTCCTTTATAGATAGTGTCATTTTATTCCAGTCAATTGGGGGCTAATACACCAATAGCTGTCCCGCCTGATTCAAATTTTTTGTAATTTCTTTAATTTCTAATGTTGTTAGCATTTATATCCTTATTTTTTAAAATAAATATATTACTTATTTTTAATATGTTTTACAAATATTATTACTTATTTTCCCCGTTTTGATTTTGAATATTATTATTTCCGAATTTAAATAAGTTTTTATCTTTTGAATTTTTTATAACGACAAAATATATTAGACTTCCTATTAAATTAAATAAGACGACTATTAACAGCCATATAATTTTATTAGTTCCGTTCATTTCGGGCTGCTTGATAATATCGATAACAGCTACAATAATAACTACAGCTCCCGTAAGCCATAAAATGCCGAAACCGAAAAACATACTGAACATACCGGAATTAAACATAATAATTTACCTTAATATTATTAGAAACTATTTTAATTTTAACTTTTTTATTGCATACATACAAGACTGCAAAATATAAATTGTATTACTTATTGCAAATGAAATAAATGAAATTAAATTTTTGGAAATTGAGATACTAAAAACAACGGCAAAATATAAACTATATAACTTATTGCGAATGTTTACCGATTTTAAACGCTATTTCCATAATATAAATCTTAATTTTTTCCTGTATTTTCTCTATCTCGTTCAATAAATCCTGCGCTTTTTCATATTCGCCGTCAATGCAGAGCCGCATCGTTTTGTAGGCGATGTCGTGAAGTTTTATATGCTCATGTTCTATTTTCTTATAAGATTCTAAATATTTATATTTAAGTCCATAGCCGTAATACCATAAGCCGAGACCGCACAATTTATAATTTTTGATTTTTTCTCCTTCTATCGATACCTCTTCGCCTCTGCAGAGTTTTCTGATTTTTTTAACCCATTCGCTGTGCTCGGCATATGCCAGCGCTAATGAAAAATCGGCGATGTCAAGCCTTATAGACAGCCATTTTTTAAAATCTTCTTCAAGCCTGAAATTATTCGCCCATTCTATAACTTTTTCAGCCGGAATAGGACGTCCCGTATAATAGCCTTGAATATATCCGCAGCCGAGCATATTTAATACTATACACTGTTCCTTTGTTTCTGCTCCTTCGGCTATAACTTTTTTGTTGAATATTTCGGAAAGGCTTATTATGCTCTGCACCATAAGCATATCGTCTTTACTCTCAAGCATATTTCTGACAAAAGCCATATCTATTTTTACAAGTTCAAAAGGAAGTTCTTTAAAATAAATAAGCGATGAATAACCGCTTCCGAAATCATCCATTGCAAATGTGACGCCTATATCTTTACATTCCTTCATAATTTCTTTTGTATAAATCAAATCCGTAAGAAGAGCCGTTTCCGTTATTTCTAATTGAAGAAGACCTGCGGGAACGCTCGGGCATCTGTTCAGCGCATTTTTAAGTTTTTTAAGAAAATCCGGTTTTTGAAGCTGACGGGCTGAAACATTTACCGATATCATCCATTCTTTGCCATTTCCAACCCACATTTCAAGCTGCTTAATGGCGGCTTGCATAACGTAATCCCCGATATCTACTATGAGGTCGCTTTTTTCTGCGACAGGTATGAATTCGGCAGGCGATATAATATTGCCGTCTTTATCTATGCGTCTTATAAGAGCTTCGTAACCCGTGATAATTTCTGCCGCAATATTAACCTTGGGCTGATAATACAGAATAAATTCTTTTGACGCAAGAGCGTCTTTTATAATTTTGGTTTCTTTATAATAAGCGATAATGCCTGTTTCTTCGCTCGTATCAAAAAAATTAATTGTATTTTTACCCATAGATTTAGATTTATATAAAGCCTGATTAGCCATTCTTATCAGGGTATCCGGTTCTAAACGCAAATTATCCGCGCAGCCGGAGCATACGGACACGCCGGCGCTTATCGTAAACCGTACAAGGTTGTCTTGAGCGTATAGCGGCGCTGAAAGCTCTTTTTGAAGTTCCGCAATGCTAAATCTTAATATATCAATATCGGATTCTTTTTCAATAAGAAAAACAACGCCGAATTCATCGGCGCCTAATCTGGACGGACAACAAGGGATAAAAGGCGCGGGAATTATAATTTCTTTAGACGATTGTTCGCCGGCATGCTCCTTAAAGCGTTCATTATTGGACTTTACAAATAATAAAAGTTTTTTTGATATTGCAAATAATATATCGTCGCCTGTCTGCCTGCCGTACTTTTCGTTAATAATCTGAAGATTGTCGACATCTAAAACGGCTATGCACAGGGACTTTTTAGATTTAGCGGCTTTAGTTTGCAGCTGTTTAATGTTATGCTCAAAAAGTTCAAAATTTGGAAGTTTTGTTAAAGTGTCGTGCAAAGCCGCATATTTTATTTCTTTCAATGCGCGTTTTTTGTACAAGTCGAATTTAATTCTTTCTTTATGAAGCTCAAATTTATTAAGAGCAGTTTCTATAAGTTTTACCACTCTTTGAATAAGCCCAATGGTTTCAGGAGTAAACAGACCTGTTCTGTCTGAAACAACTGCAAGCACGGCATTGAGCTTTTCATCTTTATATATAGGAAACGTTGCCGCAGATTTCCAGTTAAATTTCTTCAAAAATTCTAAATGCGGTTTAAAAAAAGGGTCATTTAAGCGCTCATTGCTAAAATGAACTTTGCCGTCTTTCCACGTGCTTGCCGCAAGAGTCTGTTTTTCAGAGGTATTTGAAATATCTATTTTAATAAATTTGAGCGCTTCGCTGCCTGGTCCGTATGCCGCGAAATATTTGAACACTTTATCTTTTCCTGGAGCGCCTATCCAGACGGAAGTAAATAATCCGCAGCCGACTATCGCCTTTGCGGCATCGGAAAACAGTTCTTTCTCATCTTTGCAGAAATATATAGCTTCCGCAGAATCGGCAAGAATTTTATAAAAAGACTTTAATACATCTTTTGCATTTTCGCTCTGCATGGCTTTATCGGCTGTAAGGGTTGTATAGACTGTATCATATTATTTTATTGCCAAATATATAATATATATTCTTACATAACATTATATATTATACACTGTGAATTGTCGAAGTAAATTTTTTATAAAATTAAAGCTAAAATTAAAGATATTGATTTTTAAAAAATATATGATAGAATAGAATATTATATAATATGCATATATAAATATATATATTATGCTTTATTATGATTATGCAATATTTTAAATTAAGCAAAAACTTTAACTTTAAGAGGATGTTTTAATGAAAACAAATGAAAGTTCTACAGACAGGATAATAAGAATAATTATAGGCTTGATATTGTTAGCCTTAGGTATGTATGAAATAGGTTCATCAATGGTTTTCGGGATTGTACTAATTATAATAGGTGTAATAGCTCTTATTACCGGAATTACCGGCTTTTGCGGGTTATATTCTATTTTGGGTATCTCAACTTGTAAAAATTGCAATACAAGTGAGCATAAAGCAACAAAAAATTAGAATATTTAGAATATTATTGCGTGTTCATACTGATTTTTTGACTGCCGTGTCCCATTTTATCAGCGGAAGATGCCGTCTTTGAAATAGAAAGAGAGGAATGCGCAGACAACAACCCGCGTCCGCTAAGCAATGCAATCACTATACCGGCGGCACCCATTATAGGCAAAGTAGGGTATCCAATCCGCTGTATTAGGGGTCCTGAAAGAAAAGTACCTATCACTGTGGCTATCGCTCCAGCCGCATTATACAGACCCATTGCCGCTCCTTCGCTGAAAGGCGCTAAATCAGCCGTCAATATAGTGCTGGAAATACTAAGCAGAGGCCATGCCAATATAATCATAACAAAGCCCATTAAACCGGGTATAATAGGCGGTACAGGCATAAACAATCCAAAAGCCAAAAGCGCAAATCCCAGCAAACGGGTCAATAACGACCACCGATAAACATGTTCTGCGCCGACACGGCTGGAAAGCTGCCCGCCTAAAGCGTAAAGAGCAAGAGCGGCGGCGGCTGTCAATCCGTACACACTGGAGGTCAAAACTGGAGCAACATCATAAGCTTTCTGCATAGCTACCGGAAAATAGGCAAAAAAAGCGGCTACTGCAAACGCGGCGGCAAACCATGATAAGAGAAAGCGACCAAAAGCAGTTCTTAAAGACTTTTTCATCTGTCGGAATCCGCCAAATGAAAGATGATGTGAAAATCTTATTAAATCGCCGCCGAGAAGTTCCGCATGACTAAACTGCGCCATAAAATGCCAATCCAAATCTCGCCGCATTTTCTGACCGATCTCATTACGCAAATCATGATGCTGAGCTTTTACCGGCAGCCCTTTAGCACCAATCCACAATGCAGGAAGTAAAATGAACGCTGAGCAGAGCATGCCAAGCTTAAAATTTACAACAAAAATACCGGCAAGAAATAGACCTGCCACTTGACCTGCGCCATTGAAAGTCTGAAGCCAGCCGAGCCGCTGTTCCCACTCCGTCTTAGGAGTAAATTCTACCACAAAAAGCGTTGCCACCGTTGCTACTGCAGAAGTACCAGCGCCGGCAAGAAAAATCAACAGACACCAGATTAGTAAACCGCGCAAAAACGGCAGCGCTGCCAAAGTTCCGATAAGAACAATAAATCCGCCAAAAAAAAGCAGCCGGTGCAAATGCTTCTTATCTGCCAAACCGCCCCAGAGCGGCGAAGTAAGAAGTCCGAGATTAAAGGCGCCCATAACATAAGCCACCCAGCTTAGATGATGACTTAAGGCAACAATCATAAGAGGGGTCAAGATAGGAATAAGCCCGGAACTTACGGCACCTTGCAGAGCATAGGCAAAAAACCATATAGAAATCCAACGCCGCGGTGCGCTTAAAATACTTATAAAACGCTTAAGAGATTGTTCAGTTAAGCGTGTTTTTAGATATGGCTTCGATTCCATAATTATACTATTATATAACGTAACTAGAATTCTTACAAATTAACTCATCTTATCGGAGTTTTACATTATCGGCTTTGTTATATTATTATATTATATTATATTTATATTATATGAGGTATAAATAGAATTTTTGCAAACTGACCGTCTACGATTTATTGGATAGAGGGTCAGCGCAAATATGCTAACAATATAACTTTTATCAATCATTTAACATCGCTATATATGATAGAGGGGCAACGCAAATATGCTAATAATATAACCTATCATGTCTATTATAAAATCTATTATACGGTTTATTACAGTCCGACTATTTTTATAATTTTATAATCACGGTTTTATAAAAGCATAACCCTGGTCTTCTTTTTTGACAATATATGCTATTATCCCCGGATACGAAATTTTTACAAAAGGAAATAGCATATTCGGAGTAATATGAGAATCTTTCATAGATTCATGGCATACAACCATTTTAATGCCTTCATTATGAAGTTTTTCTACAATTTTGCCATATTTTTTATCATCTTTTACAACAAAAGCCTTGAGACCCGGACCGTAGGCTACAATAATAATACTGTACTTTATATGATTTTCGGCAAAAACATGCCCTGCCAGTGCCAGACTTTTTAAAGCAATCGGCCATCTTTTTGAGTTTTGGGTCAACTGTTCAACAAATTTTATCGGTCTGTGTTTAAAAAAAGTTAAAGGATACACAGTTCTGCTTTTTACCGGCGCAATCTGTTTAGTTGCCGCTTTTGCATCCGCATTATGTAAATTAAAGCTAAGGGCAATTATGAACAGAAAAATTATTAAAAAAGTAAACGCATAAGCCGTCTTGAATTTTTTTTGCATTTTATCTCCATATATTATTATGATATTTTTTCTTCTAATGCATCATTGATTAATATTAATATTATGGATTAATATCAATACTATAATTTATTATAGTATTGATATTTTATCATTTTATTATTATACTATTATTTCAATGTTCTAGTATTATTGCCATGTTATCATTTTATTCATTATTTCAATACTATAGTGTTATTTTATCATTTAAAATATGATATAACAAACATTAAAAATCCCAGCACAATAATTATCCAACCCTGATATAATCGCAGGGTTCTTGATTTAAACAATTTAGATATGGCGGCTCCAAGCTGAGAACCTATGACTGCGCCAACCATTAGAGGAATTAAATATACTATCGTCTTAAAAGAAAGCTTCATATATGCTAAATGTATAAATCCGCCTGCAATAGATGAAAAAATCATAGCCAACACTATAGTAGAAAAGGCAATTCTGGGCGGAATCTGTTCGACTGCGGTTAAGAAAGTTCCGGTAATACCTCCGATGCCTATACCTATAAAACCGGAAATAAACCCTGCCAGTATGGAAAATAAATTTATTGCAATCGGCTTTTTAATATAATAATCATATCTATTGCCTGTCCTGTCTATTCTTTTTCTTTTTATATTAGAACTTATGTGTTTAAAATAAATAATCATAGACTGCAATCTTAAATCTATATTATTACTCGTACCGCTTAAAGTTTCGATGTTTTCGTCATTATTTACCGTTCCGTTATGCATCCGTGGGTTAATATCTGAAGTATCCGTTTCTTCATTACTATTATTATAATTATTATGATTATGTGAGCTGTGTATATTTCTTTTGGTTTGCATCCTTGTTGCAATTAATGAAAATATACCTATAATAATAATTATAAAAGAAAAAATTCCTTTAAATTCGTCCGTATTTATATATTTGCTTAAGATTGAACCCGCGATTGCTGCAGGCACGGCAAAAAGAACTATCATAAGAAAAAGTTTAAAATCTATTATTTTTTCCTTAATAAATTTAAGCGACCCGCCGGATGTGCTTGCTACTATCGTAAAAAGACTTAACCCGCTCGCTTCTAAAGGCGGCATATGCATATAAAACAAAAAAAACGGGACAAGAAGTATCCCTCCTCCAATTCCTATGATATTGCCGATAATACCCACAGAAATTGACGTAATAAATAATACTATAATAATAAATATAATATTTGGCATTAATTAAATAAAGCTCATATTGATATTGCAGTCTATAATATACGATGCGGACCGTTTATCGTATCTCGCAGAAAAATTTCTTTTTCCAGTTTCATAAACACATCTGAAGTTTTATCTCTAATATTTTTACTTTTCCGCAATTTTTATAAAAACTTTAGTATGATTCTGAAAATTTTTGGCACGACAATTTTTCCGCCACAATAATAATGTTAGACAGGGTTTTTGATTTATATTTATTTATCTCTTTTATAACTTAAGACCCCTTTCTTAAGATAGGAGATAAAAAGTTATTTAATTTTAATCATCTTTAATCCTTACTAATCTTAATTCATCTCGCTATTATAAAATAAAATAAACATTAGTACAAGAAAAACAGTTAACGATAGAAAAACAAGCGATTAGCGTTTATCTAAATAATTATAAGTTTACGAGCTTGCTTAGCTAATATTTTAGATTAACCGAAAATTGCTTAGCAGCTATTTATATTATCTTATTTAAATTTATCTTAATTTATCTTATTTTATTTAACTTATCTTAATTTATTTTATCTTAATTTAAGTTATCTTATCGCGATATATAATAAATTATAAATTATCTCTTTATTTTATTAATTATTTAGCTAATTTCTGACAGTAGCCTAAAAAATAGGCAATATGACTAAGTCATTAATGTTTTTTATAATTTTTTTTTTCTTTATTGAGTTTGCGGAAAAATATTAACAGCGGTTGTAAAATTCTTTGAAAAAATTTTTCAAATTCATCCATATGCTCATTATTTAAAGTGCAATATTTGATTTACGTTTAATACAAAAGCTGGTATTTTTGATATTCTTAGTTATAAGTTATGCTGATTTTAACTATTCCTCACTGATTGTTTTACGTGCAATATTTGATTTACGTTTAATACTCTGTTATTATATAAAAAGTATATTGTGTAATGAATGTTGAATGTTGTCTGATGTTTTTATGGATATGATTATTAAAAAATATAATTTTATACAACCTGTCATACTTTTTCTCTCTATTCTTGCAATCAATCTGCTATTCATTGCATTTTATTCTGTAAATTCTAATGCTGCTGCTGATGCTGCTTTTAACTTAAATCATAATTCTAATCATAATGCTAATGTTAATAACAATACTAATATTAATATTGCTAATAATACTTTATTAAAAAGAAAAGTTGATTCAGCCATTAAAAAATTAAAGAAAGTTATAAAAAACGGTAAAAATAAAACTGCCGACACGATAACATTAAAAAAACTAATAGAATTTTCGCTGAAAAATCCAAAAATTGATTCCGCGTTAAATAAAATTAAAGGATACAGGCAAAACATCAAAATTGATGAAAGCTTACCTGACCCGGTACTGGGCTTTACATTTAATAATGCAAACGGATTTAATAATCCTGAAATAGGCACAATTTTAGGCAGCAATTATACATATTCTTTAAATCAGGAAATTCCTTTTCCTACAAAATTGTTTTTAAAAAGCGGCATTGCTAAAATGCATTACAAATCTTTAAATGATGATTTTATAGGAATTTCTTTACTCACTATATTAAATACTAAATATCTGTATTACGATTTGGCTCTTACCGATAGCGACATAGCAATTATCAAATATGATTATTCGCTCTTAAGAATGATCAAAAAAATTGTTGAAGAAAGCTATGTCGTTAAGAAAACAAATGCTACCGGTCCGGTAAGGCTGATGCTTGAGATGATAGATATGAAATCTGATTTAATAGCGCTTAAAGCGAGAAGAAAAAAGTTCCTATTATTACTTTCCCTCATAACAGATAAAAAATTTAATTATATAAAAAATAATTTGCATCCGCTATTTCCGGTTCATATTTTGTATTCAAAACTTAATTACAAAAAAATTTTAATTAAAGCATATCATTATAATCCATATATAAAATCGGCAAGGTATCTGTATAAACGGTCAAAACTTTCATTGAATCTCGCCGAACAGGGTTTTTATCCTAATATTTTTATTTCGTTAAGTTACGGATACAGATATTTTTATCCTCCTGCACTAGCCGCCGGCATAGGTTTATCTCTGCCTATATATTTTACGCAAAAACAGATACCTGATATTAAAAAATCAAAAAAATATTTGTTATCTTCCATTTATAAAAGAAATTGGACTTTTTTAAAAATAAAATCCGATATAAAAAATTCTTTAAATTCTATAAATAAATATTATAAATTATATATAGCAAATAAAAAATTATATTTACCAGAGTCTATATTTTTGCTTGATTTATACACTAATAGTTTTGAAGTCCGCCATTCGTCAAGTTTTGCAATGGTAGACGCATTTAAAAAAGTGGTTAAATCTGAATTAAACGTGTATAGATATAAAACTGATTATTTAAAAAAAATGGCTTTTCTAAAAACTGTAATAGGAAAACTTTCTTTAACTTATAAAAAAATTGTCTATAAAAAATAAAATATTAAATATTTATAATATTTATAAAAATGAATTTAATTTATACATACAATTTTAAATTAAATAAACAATAATCCAAAAATATAAACACTTTAATATAAATTCTTTTTTAAAATAAATATATAATTCTATTTTATAAATTTTATAAACTCTATTTTTAAAATGAATATACTTTCTAAATTAAATAAACCAAAATATATAATTCTGTTTTTAATAGGAATTATTGCCGTCATTGTTGTTATTAATATTTTATTTATTTTTTCTAATAGGCATCATATAGTTAGAAAAAAAATTATTAATAATATAGAAATGGCAAAAGGGTATGTTATTATAAACAGGCATGAAAGAAAATTATATAAAATTAAAACTATATCTCCAAAAGAAATTGACATTTCCAGAAAATTATCATTAGCCGGAAAACTCACCTATGCCGCTTCCTTGGTAAAAAATATTTCACTTAAATACAGCGGTTATATCGAAAAAATATATGCCGACAGACCCGGAGAGGAAATAAGAGCGTTTCAACCTATTTTAGAGGTTTATTCGCCTACTGTTTTAGATGCCGAAAATGATTTTATTTTAGCCTATGAAAATTATTTAAAAATAGATAACACGGAATTTAAAATAGGTCACTTTGATTACAGCAAAAAGATTGCCAAGAGTTTCTATAACGCCGCCAGAACGAGACTTGTTCTGATGGGGATATCTTCAAGGCAGATTAATCTGCTTAAAAATAATCTGGCTGCCAAAACTGACATAATAATAAAATCTCCTGCGGGAGGAGTTCTTATTAAAAAATTTATTAATTCCGGAAGCCATTTCAGTGTTGGACAGAAACTTTTAACGATTGCAAATTTAAACACGTTATGGATGACTATAGAAATACCGGAAAAATTCACGGCATATATTCATAGGAACAGGTCGGTCAGTGCCCATTTTGACGATATTCATGCAGAACATAAAGGATTTATTTTATCAATGTACCCATTTATATCCGCCAAAAAAGATACGACTAAAATAATAATTGCATTTAACAATAATAAAAGATTTTTAAAACCGAATATGTACGGCAGAATAACTATTAAGACGCCGCAGGTTAAAATGCTTTCAGTGCCTGCTAAAAGCATTTTTAAGATAGATAAAACGGCTTATGTTTTAATTAACGGAGGTAATGGCTATTTTATACCGCAAAAAATTATCGTAGGTAAAAAGTATCATAATTTTTACCCTATCATTAAAGGATTAAAAAAAGGCGAAAAATTTATAAATTCGTTAAAATTCCTTACACGTTTTAACAGTTAAAAAAGATTAAAATAAATTAAAAATAATTAAAAATAATTAAAGAAGTTGAAAAATTAAAAAAGATTCAAAAAGAGAGGATTCCGCAGTTTATTTCTAAAATTTTACTTTAATATTTGCGCTTGAAATAGTGTTAAATGCTTTAAATCCATAGGGGACTATAGTTTGATAATTGATTTCGTACTCTAACACGAGGTATAGATTTCTTTCTATTTTAGTTGATAATTCGCTGAAAGAAGTGTAAGAATTTCCGCCTGTATTCGCCAGATACGCAGTTAAATCTTCCTTAAACTTTAAATTTTTATTTATTTTATAACAATATTTAGCGTCAAACATCGATGAAATACTTCCATAGTATTGCCCTTCTATTATTTTTTCCTGCCTCAGTCCAGGACCAAATTCTAAAAAAAGATTTGAATTATCTGATATTTTATATTTAACTCCGGCGCCTATATTTTCATTAATTACATATTCAAAACCGGTAGATATATTTCTGTCATACCTTTCCTTTCCAAAAAAATACAGCCAATTATTAAATTTATATTTTGAATATTCCTGTAAAACTAATCTTAAATAGCTCAGTTCGCTGTATGCTTCTATATAGGTATAATTAAACCTGAATTCATGCCGCCACTTAGATTTTCTGTTAATATATTTTATATAGTTTCTGGTATTTAAACTTATAGACGGAATTGTCCCCGTAGTATTTGACAGACCCAGACTCAGTCCTATTTTAATGTTTTTAGTTAATTTAAGAGCGAAAACATTTTTAACAGGCATTAAATTAAATACAAACAAGACTGCCGTAAATATTGTAAAAATACGCACATATTTATTGCACAGGCATAAATATTTAATTTTTAAGTTTATTTTTCTTAATAAATGTAATAAATGTGTCTGATTTATTTTATTTCCGCTCCCTATAGCGTTTTCAGAATTTTATAATTAACTTCAATAATTAAAATTAAATAATTAGGATATTTTCAAAACTTTTGAGCCGTTTATTTTTCTATTTTTAATATCAAGAATGGCTTTGTTGGCATCAGGCAGACTGTATATTTCAATTTGCGGTTTAATATTAAATTTATATGCTATTTCAATAACTTCTTTTATGTCGTTAAAAGTGACGTTTGCAACAGACTTAATTTCTTTCTCCATCCACAAATCTCTTGCGTAGTCAATATTTTTTAAATATTCTATATCATAATTTTCTTTTCTTATATTATTTATTACAAGCCTTCCCGCGGGGGCAAGATGTCTTAAAATATCGGTTATAGGCTTCCATACGGGCGTGGTATCGATAATAGCGTTTATTTTTTCAGGCGGAGTATCCGCCGTATCTCCCGTCCAGAACGCTCCTAATTTTTTTGCGAGATTCCTTTCATTTAAAGAACGCGCAAATACAAAAAGTTTTGAATCGGGATATAATGCCGTAGCAATTTGAAGCACTAAATGGTTTGACGCGCCAAAACCGAGAAAACCTAAATTAAATCCGTTTGTTATTCCGGTCAGTTTTAACGACCTGTATCCTACTGCTCCGGCACACAACAAAGGAGAGGCTTCTTCATCGCTAAAACTGTCGGGAATAAGAGCTGCGTAATTTTCTTTTACTTTTGTGTATTCAGCATAACCGCCGTTTACATCTTTGCCAGTAGCGATAAAATCTGCGCACAAGTTTTCAAGTCCGTTTTTACAGTACCAGCATTTTCCGCAAGCGGAATTTATCCAGCCCACGCCCACCCTGTCGCCTTCTTTAAGCTTTTTAACATTATTTCCGGTTTTAATAATTTTCCCGACTATCTGATGACCAGGGATAACAGGCAGGTTCATAGGAGTAATTCTTCCTTCTATTTCATCCAGTTCCGTATGGCATACGGCGCATGCACCTATTTTTATAAGGACTTCATCGTCTTTTATGTCGGGTATTTCGGCATCATAATAATCCAGAGGCAAATTAAAATTTCTGACCTTAGAATTATAATCGAAATTTAAAATTATTTCTTTTAAATCCGTAAATTTTTTAATTATTAATGATTTCATAATAAATGTATTATATCACTTTTCTCATATTTTTGGTAGTTAGCGGCTGTTCCAAAAATTGCCGATAGAAATTATCTGCCTCTATCCCCAGTCTATCCACTGTTTATTTTGTAGCAATTTTTTTAGTCCTGAGGAGTTTTTTGGTTTTTGGTTAATGTTTTATCTGCAAATTTAAGCTGATTTTAAATCGTTTAGATTAGTTTAGATTAGATTAGATGATTTAATTCTTCAAGCGGACAGCCGCTGCACATGGGAGTTTTTTTACAGAACATTTTGCCGGTCATTACTATTAGCGCATGATATTCATTGTATATTTTCGCAATTGCTTCACCGTTTATTTTATTATTTATTTTATTACCGTTATACTCATCAAATATATTGCCTATATCGTCGATATGAAATATCTTGTATATCTTATTTATATTGTCTATATCGTCGGTATTATCTGCATTATTTATATTGTTTATATTGTCTGTAAAATATTTTTGCAGATTTTTATATTTTTCTTTTAACGCGCCTTCGATTATGTGATGTCTTTCAAGCAGCCTTCTGGTATAAGCATCTATGACAAATACCGGTTTTTTTAATGCGTACAGCATTATGCTGTCAGCAGTTTCTTCTCCTATGCCGGATATATTAAGAAGTTTTTCCCGCATTACGGCAGTATTTTCTTTTTTCATTAATTCAATAGAAAAATTATATCCCTTTTTTGCAAAATTTATAAATTCTTTAATTTTAAGAGCCTTCTGGTTGTAATAGCCCGAAGGTCTGATGTATTCTTTCAATAAATCTAACTCTATTGCATCCATAGCTTCAAAAGATAACAGATTGCGGATTTTAAGATTATAAATCGCTTTTTCTACATTTGTCCATGCAGTGTTCTGCGTCAATATAGCGCCTATAATTACCTCAAAATCAGATTCTGCCGGCCACCAGTTCATTTTACCGAATCTGTTACGCAGCAGATTATAAATTATTTTTAAAACACTGCCGTCGTCATTGCCTTTCTTCGGATACTCTTCGTCATGCTCCATATTTTTTATAATTTTAAATCTTATTGATATTTATTTTATATTATATTAGAATTTTTTTATCGGTTAGTTAATATTTAATACAATAATAGTTTAATATTTCATATAATAATTATATAGTATTTAATATAAGTCGTATTCAGCAAAATTAATGTTTATATAATTTTTATACACTAATTTTTAAAAATAGTCAAAATTTGCAATATATTTTCAAAAAAAACAATAAATAAAAAAACAATAATGAAATTTTACGATTTATAATAAAATTAAAAAATACGCTTTCAAATTATTTTAATGGTAAATAATAAATAAAACCGCTAAAATAATTGTCGTTATGACAATAATATTTACATAGTTAATTGTCATTATGACAATTTTAAATTAATTTATTATAAATAAATAATGAAATTAATTTATAGCGGTTTGACATGCAGAAAATAAGTTAAATATATATACATGAATAACTGTTTGATTATATTAAACTTTTTGTCAATTTATTAATAATATTTTTTATTAAAAGATATTTAAATATATTTTATTTATTATTGGCATAAAAAATGCATATATAATATTGAATCGAAAAATATTCAACTTAATTTAACAACTGTAAGCTTTTCATCACTCCTCCTAAAGGTGATCCGGTCTCGAAAGGGACCGGATTTTTTTATTTATTTTTAATACATGTAATATAAACCCAAATGCATTAATTATTATTAATTATTACCGGTTTGAAATGGATAGAGTTTTTTTATTTATTTCCAATATTTATTTTTAAATTAAATATATTTTTGAATAATTAATTTTATAAACGAGCAATAATAAATTAAGACAAGGTTTTCAAAATAGTTTTCAAAATAAAAAAATATCTTAACTATAATCTAATAATATTTAACAATATGATGATATTGAGATGATATTAATATGATATGCAAATGATATTTATGTGTTTGACAAGCAACAATTTTTGTGTTAGCCTAAAAACATGGCATATAACAAGTTCAAATATTAATTATTATTAATAATCTTATAAAGTTAATAATATTATTTAATATATAATTATAATATATATAAAATAAATATATATATAATATAATGGTTAATTTTAATTGAGCTTAAATAACATCTGATTTTACCTGCTGATTATTTATTCTTGCAATTTAAAACGCTGTATACAGCATAAAATAAACATAAAACTATAATCTGCTTATTTGCTGTTTAAATAAACAATCAAATTAATTAACGGAGGTCATCAAAATGAAGTTTCTTATTTATTTATTAGCTTTAGTATCTCTTTTTGCATTCAGCGCAAATGCAAACGCAAATTTATTAAATCCAAGCAGTTCGGCTCCGCTGCCAGCAACAAGCCAATATCCATCCGGCGGATATGCACCTCAGCCGAATAATCAGGCGGCAACGCCACCGGGAGCTAATACGCCAGCCATTAATAATACAAATAAACCTGCAAGACTGACAGTGAGTCCTGCCAGGATTAAAACCGTCAAAAAGGTGGTGTCTAAAGCGATAAAAGCTCTGGCAAAAAAGAATTATACAAAATTTAGATCAACCGTTTCGTCATCGTTTAAATCAGTGGTGACTAAAACTAAATTTGATAAGGTGTCTGATTCACTTAATACTAAATTACAATTAAAAAACGGTTATAATATCAAATATCTGGTTGCGCTAAAACAAGCCGGATTTAAGTTTTATATGTGGAAACTAAACTTGGCGGGCGGGAAATCAATTTATATTAAGACAATGATTAAACATAATAAAATATCAGGGCTTATATTTCTGTAATTTTATTTAATGATAGAATCACTGATAACTGTAAGTTTTTCATCACTCCTCCTAAAGGTGATCCGGTCTCGAAAGGGACCGGATTTTTTTATTTATTTTTAATATTTATTTGTTTATTTATAATATTCTTAGCAGTTATTCATAATATACTTTGTTTCTTCCTGCTTTTTTTGCTTCATATAAAGCACTGTCTGCCCGATACACAATACTCTTTGATGTATCGCTCTCTTTTATTCCCGTTATTCCGAAACTGCACGTTATAGATTGTCCTATACTAAAATCGTGTTCTTCTATTTTTATCCTTAATCTTTCGGCAAGCTCTTTGGCGGTAAAAATATTGGTTTCCGGAGTTATTACCATAAACTCTTCTCCGCCGTAGCGGGCAAAAAAATCTGCCGACCTCAAATTTTCTTTTACTAAAGCAGAAAGTTCTTTTAATATAAAATCCCCTGTTTCATGACCGTATGTGTCGTTTATACTTTTGAAATAATCTATATCGAACATCATGAGCGATAGAGGCCTGCCGTATCTTAGAGCGGTATTGATAAGTTCTATAAGTTTACCGTCAAAAGAGCGTCGGTTATAAATACCGGTTAACCCGTCAATTTCTGAAAGTTCTTTATATGCTTCTCTTTCTACTAAAATATTCTGTTCTCTAAGTATCTGGTCGGTAACATCTGAAAATATAGCAAGACCGGTTTGCTCTCCCTTATATGTTACGACCGTTCTGAATAAATCTATATAGCGGATTTTATCATCCGTTATATTAATATTTTTGTGCATATCGGTTTTTGGAAGTTTGACAGTATTATCGTCGATATTGAGAATAAGGCTGCTATTGCCGCCGTCCGTATTATTGCTGCCGGCATTATTATTACTGCTGCTTCCAGATTGACCTGTGTCTGCGCCTGAAGTACTGCCATTTGCAGAAATATTATTATTGCTGCGGGTTGTATTTGTATTTATTCTGTTGCTGTCCGTATAAATGTAAACAAACCTTGAAGACAGTTCGTTATTGAAATATGTTTTGAATACGGAAGTATTTTGATGGTACAGCTTATCTCCCCTGATGCTGAAGAAATCATTTACGTTTAAGTTTAAGAATTCTTCTTTGGTATAATGAAATAAGTCAAGGAGAGCAGAATTTACGTAAATAAATCTGTCCTTATTATACAGCGTTATGCCGGAATTGATGTTTTCTATTAAAACTTTGAAGAGGTCGCGCTCTTGCTCTAATGTGTTACGCAAACTTACCATTTCGCTCACGTCTATAAAGCTAGCAAGGGCAGTAAATTTATTTTTATATTTAACGGTCGTGGATGATATTAAAAGCCAAATCTCCTTATTCTGTTTTGTTAAAGCTCTAATTGTTGCATAAGTAGATTGAAACATTTCTCCGCCTAATCTTTTTTCTATTGCATTTTTTATTGCTTTTTTGTCAAACTCGCCAGGAAATAAATCCCAAACATATTTTTGATAAAGTTCATCTTTAGTGTAAGCTAATATATTTTCAGCAGTCGGATTCACATAAATATATTTTTCACGGTAAAGAGCAACCCCCGTAATTAAATTTTCAGTCATTATTCTGAATAGCTCTTCCGATTCTTTAAGCTTATCTTCTAATAGCTTTTTTTCTGTTATATCTAAAATTATTGTTAACAAATAAAGTTTATTATTTAAATAAATCGCATTACCGAAAGATTGAACTTGTTTAATCTCCCCGTTTTTAAGTTTATGTTTAAAAAAAGCATCGTGGCTTCCTTTTTCAGCAGCCAATCTTCTGAATCCTGTCTGTTCTTGAGTGCTGGTAAAAATATTTATTTTTTCGATACTCATGTTTAACAGCTCATCTTTTGAATATCCGTAAAATTTTACAGCGGCTTTGTTAACGTCGATAAAGCAGCCTGTTTCAATATCCAGAATAAAAGCAATGAGAGGAAGATTGTCAAATAATGTTTTAAATTTTTGTTCACTCTTAGAAATAGTTTTATAGAACTTACTCACATAGTATATAAATAAAATACCTAGACACAATATAATGATAACGCCTGCTATCGCTATGTATATAGCAGTGTTTATAAGCTTTTTGAAGTATAATTTTGTATTCTTAATAATATTTGAGGTAGGCAGATAAGAAAGATGAATAGTATGCTTTAGAAAAAGCTTATAGGATATTTTAGATGATATATATTTAGGGTATTTTATAATTATTTCAAGAATAGGTTTGCTGATATTTTCCCAATTATAGTATGATTTGTGAAAATATACCGTAACTTGAGGGTTATTTTTTAAAAGGGCGCTGTTTTCTTTAATAAACGCGTCAAGTTCTTTATACTGACTATCAGTCTTTTTTAAACCTAATTTTAAATTCTTTATAACAGTTTTAAATCGCGTTTTTTTGGATAACGAAGATTTTAAAGAGCTGTAATATATAATTTTACGTACCATGCTTTTAATACGCCTTATATCTTTATTCAGTTTTGTGGTTTTTAGTAAAAGATTTGAATTAAAATCAGAAATACTTTTTATAGGAATTGGACCGGTGAAAAATAAAATACTTGCAACTAATATACCAATGGCAAAAAATAAACCGCCGATAAAATATATTTTTTTATTTTTTATATTCATCATAATTTTTTAATTGCTATAACTTTTAATTTATGATAAAATATATTACTATTTTTGTATGATATACTGATTATCCATATTATATTTATAATACACTACCCCCCCCCCCCACATCCGTCAAGAGAAAACTATTAATAATAAATACTAGTCAAAATTTATTTGCTTTTAATATCGAAAGAATATAAAAGGAAGAGAGAAGAGAGAAGAAGGAGGTTTGCAGTATTATTTTAAAAATAATGCAAATATCTACGCTTACAAGCTGTTTATTATAAAATAAAATAAATTTTAATCTAAAAAAATTAATTTCTGTTCGGTGAATAATTTAATTTTAATGAAACATCATTGAAAGCCCTACTGCGAGCAAAGTAATCCCTAAAACAATAATAAGCGTTTCTTTTTTGCTTTTGATTGCTATTTTTGCAAACAAAATTCCTGAAGGAATCGCAATAATACCTATAAAAAATGCGTCAAATAAATTTATATGTTTTAAGGCGATATAGCCGATAGCGCCGCTTAATGCGGCTATAATCATAACAAGTGTTGATGTTCCGATGGAATCTTTTATTGCTAATCCAAAGACTATAATATATACAAGCATATATAATACGCCGCCGCTTGTGCCGAGAAGACCTGCAAGAATCCCTATGATAAAACCAAAAATAAGTATAATTATAAAATTTATGCGTGGGCTTTTAAAATGAAAAACTCTTTTTTCTTGATATTTTCCTTTTGTTTTTAAGAAAAAAGCACCCATTAACAGCATAAATACACCGAATATAATTTCTAAAAGCCTCTGCGGCATGCTGACCGAAATATATGCGCCAAGCTGAGCGCCTACTACCGCTCCTATAATTGTAGGTATGCCGATGCGATAATTAACTCTTTTTTTAAAAGCGTACGTTGCCGTTACCGAAAACGAGACTATAACGTCAATTAAAAGGCTTGTGCCTATTGCTATTGAAACGGGTACATTAAATATAAAAGCAAGCACGGGAACGACTATTATAACTCCGGACGCCCCTATAAGACCCGTCGCTGCGCCGACTATTATTCCCGTTATAGAAAGTATAACTATGTTTAAAATATCCATATAATAATATATAATAATTAAAATAAAATATAATAATTAAAGCAAAATAAATAAAAAGCAAAACTTATAAGTTAAAATTTTTGACGGACAGACTGTAAAAATTCCCCGTTTAAAGAAGAGACAACCGCAGATTAATATTGATAGACAGATAGACAGAAAATGCAAATATATAAAAATAATAAATTAAAATTGCATAAATATTTCCGATTTGTTTGCCTTTTCTATCAAAAACCATGCGGCTCCCACTATACCGTCAATTTCAGGCAGAAGCATTTCAGCTGTTATAGAAAATTTAGCGGCGGCGTTTGAACAAATATAAAAATTCATTCCTTCTGTCCGCTTTAATTCTTTAATTATTGAATATAAATTATCGGGAAGACCGATTCTTTCCAAACCTTTCTTTAATTCATCAAGCATATTTTTATGGATTAAATATTCTTCCGCGGTTTTTATGCCCTCTCTGGTCATAAGTCTTGCGGCAAATCCGACAAATAAAACATTTATTTCATCGTAAATAGCAGTCCCCAGATGTATAAAATCAAACGGCGTCAATATCGCATCGAATGCGTCGTTAGATACAATAACAGACATTTTTTGCATTTTTCCTCCTTTATCATTTATCAAATGTTTCTTCTAAATCTTCAATGATCTCTTCCCTTACTTCCGTTGTTTTTTCTTTAAGTACGACGAATATAATACCTCCTAATATTAAAATAGCAGAAATGAAGAAATTTAACGATATTTTTTCGTTTAACAATATTATGCCTAAAATTGCCGCTACTGCGGGCGTCAATAACTGAACAGACGATGATAAAACACGGGATAATTTTTTTACTACCTTATACCATAGCACATAAAATAGCGCCGAAAATATTGTTCCAGACAATACACCTAAAATTATCGGCTTTAAATAAATATAAGGCGTATTAATATATTGCAAATTAATAAATCCATTTTTGAAAAACGCAAATATTATTATAAAAGGAATGAAATAAATTAAGGAATGGATAAAATTAGATGCTGTCCTTAATAAATATTGTCTTTCAAATTTACCTTTTAATGTATAAATTCCCCACCCTATTCCGGAAATAATCATCATGGCAGCCCCGAAATACCCGATAAAATTTTTAGGAACGGATAAGCCTTTATATACTAGCAGAATAAAACCTCCCATTGAAATTATAACGCCTAACCATTGCAATAAAAAAAGTTTTTCTTTATGAATTAATATTGCATTTCCAATTATTGTGAATTGAACGGCGGAAAACACAAGAAGAGCTCCGACTGCGACGCCAATTTCAATATATCCTACAGAAAAACAAAACGCATATACAAATAATGCAAATGCCGATAAATAATTTGGTTTCGGAAGTTTAATCTGTTTATAAGAAATTATTAAAAAAAGCGTTACCGCTCCGCTTCCAAGACGCAGCAAACTGTAGGTCAATGGACTTAATACGCTATTATGCAGCGCAATTCTGGCAAGCAGACTGTTGACTGCAAATCCAAAAATTGCAAAAAAAGTCAGAAAAGCAATCCATAAATAATTTAACTTATCCGGTTTTTTTATATATTTCATAAAAAATTTTGATTATTTATAATTCGATTATTTATAAATAGTATTTTTAATATATCACAACACATCATAACGCAGCAGCACAACAAAGCTAATATAAACAATATAACCGATATAACCGACAGAACATTATAATGCAAAAAGTTATCTAATTAATTTTTTTTTATATTTTTTATATATAAAATATAATTTAATTTTTAATCTTTTCCGTAAAAAATATAATAAATTATACCGCATTGCTGCTATTTTATGTTATCGGATATTATTGAAAATTCTTAAAGCAATTAAGTATTAAACTGTATTAAATATTAGAAAGTTATTGGCTGATAGCCTTCTGACATAAGCTGAGCGATACACCCTCCGGCTGAGGGGACCATATTAACTTTTTTATTAATTAAAATGTCCGTGACTCCGTAAGCATCTGCAATAACAACGCAGGCATGAGACATAATATTATTATTTAAAATTTGTTCGTAAGCTTCCAGGATATCTTTATCGTCTGTTTTAGCGATAAAATCTTCCGCCTGCCCGACTAAAATTAATTTGACATCTTCAAACGCTCCGCTGTTCATTGTTCTCCATGCCATATTGAGACCGAGTAAAACTTTAACATGATTTTCTGCTCCAGATAAAATAACAAACAATGCTTTTGACTTTGACACTTTAATTTCTCCTAATATAATTATTTTATGTAAAATATTTATTACTATTTATATTAATTTAGTATTTAATTATTTAGTATAGACATACACTTACAAACAAAATCGAAAAAATAATTTCATATTAATTTTTTATAATTTTTAATTAATTAAAATACCAACTGGTTTGTATTTTAATATATATAAAAAAAATTGTCAACTTGTATTATAACTGCGATATAAAATATTCACTGATTATATCAAAAATTAATATATAAAATAGGCGCTTAATGCGGCTATAATTATATTAATCATATTAATTTATTTTTATTTTTTTTAAAAATTAAAAAATTATTATTAGAACATTTAAATATTTTTTCAACGATGATGAAATCATTCGCTGGAAGATTTAATTTAATTTATTTTATCAATAGCTGTCGTGAAACCTCAAGTCAGTACAGTATAGATATAAGGCAACAACATCGTCGGTTTAATTATTATATGCAACAATTAGATTTAAACTAAATTGTTTCTGCATAAAAGGCAGAAACAATTTAGTTTATTAAAATTTATTATAATAATATATATCTATTTCTATTTGTTAATAAAATGCGGTAATTTTGGCGAAGTTATATTAAATTTTGGCCCGTCCAAAGATTTCAAAAAAGCAACTATTTCATATTCCTGTTTTAAAGTAAGATGCAGCGGTTTAATTAATTTTGATTTATTCGGTATATTTCCGCCGCCTTTATTAAAAAATTTTACTACATTCAAAAGACCTTTTATACTTCCGTTATGCATATAATACGGTCCTATTTCTCCTATATCTATAAGGCTCGGCGTGACAAATTTATACATGTCCGATTTTTTATGCGTTATTAAATATCTGCCGAGGTCCCGTTTAATTTTGTTTGAATTTTTCAGATGCGCGTTTACATATGTAAAATAATGCCTCGTAACTGCGACAAGTTTTGCGGTTTTGCCCGTAAGATGAAGAGGCGGCACTCCCAACGCATGAAATTTATTATCGGTAAACACAGGTCCGTAATGACATCTGATACATGAAGCTTTCCCGATAAATAATTTAAATCCGGCTATAGCTTTTTTTGACATCGCATGTTTATTGCCTTTTATATAACTGTAAAACGGGGTTTTAGTGACGACTATAGTTCTCTCAAAAGATGCTATCGCTTCAGCTACCATTTTCTGTGTAATAATATTTTTAGCGTGAAATACCTGTCTGAACATTTTTCTGTAAACAGGAATTTCGTAAAGTTCCGCCGTCAGATAGTGAATATGCTTATTCATTTCAAACGGTGTCGATATTGGACCCAGTGCCTGTTGTTCAAGCGATGTCGCTCTGCCGTCCCAAAATAAAAACTTAAGATACCCTGAATCTATCACAGAAGGGGTGTGACGCCAGTGCATAGTCGTAGGATATGACAAAGAAAGTCTCGTAGGGGTCGTAAAACCGGCGGCTGGAACATGACAGGATGCACATGACAAACTGCCGTCGCCGGACAATCTGTTATCAAAAAACAGCATCTTGCCCAATTTTATTTTTTCCTTAGTCTGCGGGTTATTTTTGGGAATTGGAACAGGCTTTAAAATAAAGCTTTTTAAATTAACAGCATACACATTTTTAGCAGCAATTATCACGCAAGAAAGCATGAAAATCATCGCCGCAGCAAATAATAAAAATCGTCTCTGAATAAGCATAGTTCCTCCTTTTTAAGTAAAGCACATATTAAATAAATTACAAAAATTAATATACTGACTGGTCTGTATTTTAATATATAGAAAAAATTTGCCTGACGATACGGCAAATGTTATAATACTCACTGTTTTGATGAATAATTTGTATATAAAAAATATCGCTGCCGATGCTTACCTACTATTTAGTATATCATATTTATTTATTTTATTTTAAAAATTTAAAATTATGGTATTAATATAATAATAAATAAAAAAAATAAAATAAATACAATGAACAATATGCAGCAAGATTATAACCGCTTATTATAATCATAACTGTATATCATAATAAACTGATATCATAAACTGTTAATATTTTTAAAAATGACTGCTAAAAAGAACGATAAATCCGAAGCTCATTACCATAAAGCTAAAAAATTATATAAATCAGGCAAGATTAATGATGCATTAGCAGAACTTCATTTAGCTTTAAGAATTAAAAAAAACCTTATACCGGCGCATGTGCTCTTATCTGAAATATTATCCGCAAACGGGGATTATGTAAACGCTGAGAAAGAATTAACCGCATGTTTGGCAATAACGGAACAGCAGAGAAAACCTCAAAAAATATTGGTAAGCGAAAGTGAAAAATATTCTATTCAAGAAATAACCGAAAAATTAGATGAACTCCGCAAACAAATTAATAATAATGACCGATTTGATATTTAATAAATATATCAGATAAATTAAGATACACAAAAAACAAGATAAGCTAAGATAAAATAAAATAAAATAAGTATTCTAAAATAATATATAAAATAATATATATAAATAAAAAATATTTATGAACTTGCCTTAATTTTAGGAGGAAATTTAAACCATAGATATAACGTATATAGAAATAAGAATATATATACTATTGAAAACATCCAAATTGGAAAATTATGATATATAATTCTATCAATATAAGTTTGAATAAAAGGTACGGTATATCCTTTTTTACCGGCGCTTTCCAGCAAGTCGCTCTGAATGTAGGTTAAAAAACAGGCTTTACCGAGCATCGCCTGAACGGCAACCACCACCATTGCCGCGAGATGCGTAAGACGCCACCAGAATTCGTATATAAATTTCTTCTTAAATTTAGCGCCAAACGGAACGGCTATAAAACCAAAAATGATAAACAAAATTACGGCAAGATGAAAATATAAAACAATACCTGATAATTCTGCAAAATCTTCATGAGTCAACATAGAGAATCTATTTCATAAATAACTGAATTTATTATTTTATTATATTGTCTATTTTCTATTATGAATAATCTACTTTATAAATAACTAAATTTATTATTTTATTCTGTCGTCTATTTTCTGGTATATAATATATATTATTACGTATAGTCGCAAATGTCAATTTAACGGGCCAAACTTAATTAACGGACTAATTCAAATTAATATGCCGTGCCGTCATCAGAAAAGCAAAATAGTTGTTTTATTCAGTCTTTTAAGATAAAATAAAAATTATGAAACTTGCTCACAACAACAAGATTACTAACACTACAATTAACACTGCGATTGTTAAAAATAAAATCCTTAAGAATAAAATTATTGCAAATCTTTTTCTTTTATTTGCTTTTTTAATTTTTATTATATCTTATACGATTCATATTTCGAACTTTTGGATATTTATACTGCAAAGAGCCTCCGCCGCCGCTCTTATCGGCGGAATCGCCGACTGGTTTGCCGTTACGGCGCTGTTCAAATATCCGCTGGGTCTTCATATTCCTCATACAAATATCATTAAAAACAATAAAGAAAAAATTATTAATTCTATAACTAATACCGTCAATGATACGTGGCTTGGGAAGAATTATCTGGCAGCCGAAATAAACAGAATAGATTTTTCCGATATTTTACTAAAAATTATTCAAAAAGATAAAAACAGAAATAAAGCGAGATTGTACTTGAGAAAATTAATTATAAAATTTATTCATTTTACTAAATCAGACAGGTTTAAGAATTTTTTATATGAAAATATTAATAAAGCATTAGATAAAACTTTATCAGATGAAAATATATCAAATAATATAATAGGCAAATTAGCTTTGTTTATAGAATCAGGCGATTCTGATTACATTTATAATAGTTTAATCAATTATGTAAATAATTATATAAAAACATATGATACCGATAATCTTTCGAAAAGAATTACAGACCTGTATTCTGATGAATTTATAAACACTATAAAATTTGCGGGGGCTCGGATAATAAATGAAAATTTTAACGACGGCATTAATAATTTAAGCGATTTTATAATTTCAAATATAGAAGAAAACAAATCTTATTTAAAAGAACAGATTGGAGATTTAATTGAAAAATATAAAAGCGATTCTGCAGTAAAAAGTATTTTTTTATTTGTTGCAGAAAAGACAAATATTTTAGATATTGAGCTTTTATC
This sequence comes from Candidatus Acididesulfobacter guangdongensis, assembly GCA_004195045.1. NCBI lineage: Bacteria > Candidatus Acidulodesulfobacteriota > Candidatus Acidulidesulfobacterales > Candidatus Acidulidesulfobacteraceae > Candidatus Acidulidesulfobacter > Candidatus Acidulidesulfobacter guangdongensis. The sequence continues at coordinate 202,113 of SGBC01000004.1, read as the reverse complement.
TAATGAAATTATAGCAAAAATAATAGATTTTATTAAAGAAATAAAAAACAATGAGAATAATGAAGTAAGATTAAAAATAAAAGATTATATTTTTAATACGCTAAATAATATTGATAAAACTTCGCAGGATAAAATTTTAAATACTATAGAAATGATGCTAAATGCAAATGCAGACAAAATAAAAGATTATTTAATAAATTATTTAAATAAAGATGAACAAAAAGAAATTATTAAGAATAAGCTTTCCAATTTTATAAATGCGGAAGGATTAAATGTTATCAACCGGTTTAAAGACCCGTTAAAAAACCGGCTGCGCGCAATAATAATAAATTTTATAGGCGCAATATCGGAATACAATAAAAAATATATCGTCAATAAAAAATTATTTAAAGAAAAATTTGATTATTTTTTTATTTTAATTCAGGATGAAATATTAAAAAACCATGATAAAGTTAATATTTTTTTAAAAACTAATGTTGTATATCTAATGAAAATCAACCATTCAACTATAGGTAAACTTATAAAAAGAAATTTAGAAAGTCTTGACGGCGATAAATTAGTAAATCAAATAGAATATAAAATCGGGAACGACTTGCAATATATAAGAATCAACGGCGCTTTAGTTGGTTCTGTTATAGGAACGATTATAGCGCTTATCGCTCTGCTGCTGCAAAAAATGTAACTTAAATTTATTTATTTTATATATAAAGATTTTTTTGCAGCATTAAATTTATTGGATTGCTTTTTAATATTATCAAATTGCCAGGAAAGTTCTGATATTATCTCGTTATTTGAGGTAATAACAACCTTCCCCAATAAATCTTCCCTGTGCGAAATTACACCGCAGGACAATTCTTCGGATATAGCAAAACTGGCATACGGCAACAATTTATTTAAATTGTTTTTAAAAGCATAAAAAACATCAATGTTATTTTGTTCCTGCTCTTCCATAATCTCTCTCATCTTAGATAAATCATCATCATCCTTTAAAATAAATATACGTTCTATATGGATGCCTCTTTTTGCTTGCCTGTAATTTAATTTTGTATGTTCAGTCTCATCTTTGCCTGATTTCCAATAAAACGGTTCTACAAGGTTGCTCACAATTTTAAAGGACTGTCCCGGCTTTAATTCGGCAAGTATAATCATTTTAGCGACATAAATATTTTGAAAAGTAAAATCCCCTCCTTTTTCAGCTTGTTTTAAGAGGTGATGAATATTTTCGAAACCTTTAATAGCTATCTGCGTTGAAATATCTTTTTTCTTTTTAAGCTTATTGTATAACATTATAGTTTCATTAATAGCCATTTGTTCTTTAAGAGAAAGTTCCAGCGACGGAAAAGCTACTTTTAATCTTTTTTCCAGATTATCTATAGCTATTATAAACTCTGCAAAAATAGTCGCTAACGCAAACGCTAATGCGATTACTATTTTTGTGGAAATACTCAAATGAAAATACACGCTTAGCCAAAATGTGAGTATTATAAAGACAACGCCGAATAATCCTATAAACATACGTAAAAATGTAACTTTTGACATTATGACAACCTCGCCCGATTGAGAAATTTTAAAATTTATTTCCGTTTTTATTATATATTTATATTGTAGCATATTTACTAGTGAAAAATAAAATTAACCCACCTTCACCATAATTATCAGCAACAGATTGATATTACTATATTTATGGGGCAATAAAAATGTCTATGGGGACTACAAAATGAAATAGATGTAATAATATTAATGGGTTATAATTTTAGAGTAATAAAAATGGTAGGTTGAGTTAAAAAACATCAACTAAGTAAAAAGGTTTATTTTATATTATATTTTCACGAAATGTTTAAACTTATCCGGCAAGAAAATTGCCATGACCTCAATGGCAAAAGCTTTCAATACAAAAACAATTGCAGAGTTTATAGAATCTAAGGAAATATTAATGAAGCTGAAAGAACTCGATATCTATTATGCCCAAGGCTACTACATCGGAAAACCATCCTACTTTATAGACGATTTTCCTAAAGAATTTATCTTATAAGATGCAGTCTGTAAAACACACTTGTATCAGGCTGTCTTGTTTCATTTATTTTTTTTCATTCTCTTTTTCAATTGTTTCATTTAAGAGAAAAGGGAATTTTTTTTCCGCTTCTTCAAAAGTAGTAAAATGTTCGTCGGAACAATTATCGTTTTTACAGATAATAAAGTATAGCACATTGTACTTTTCGTCTTCGACGGCATATATACCGTAGTCATTGTTCGTTGTTTCAGGAGTAAGCCTCACTTTAAATCCGTTTTTTTCAAAAGACCCTTTCGATGTTGAAAATGTCATTATTAAACCCCCCTTGCGCCCGAAGGCAATTAATTTTAATCAGTTATTCTTATGTTATAATAATTATATATTATGCTAATTATTAATATTAAACAAGAACAAAATAAAATTTTATTATACCGGCGTTAAAATAATTGACTCGCTGCGCAAAAAAATAGACGCTATTTTTGAAATTTGACTATAAAATAAAGCGTCTGATTTTATGACCTCAGAAAAAAAACTGTCTGTCCACGATAATATAAATTTATTAAAAAATACGGATTCATCATTATGCATTACGGCAGGCATATCTAATTTGCACCCGCATTGATTTTTATTATTTAAATCTATTAATAAAACCATGAAATTAAAAATAGCGGATATGTGGTCAATATGAAAAACAAAATTATCTTTTTCTCCGCCTATAAATTTTACGTTGTATTTATCATAAAAAAAAGATAATTCATCAACTAAGGTAAGCCGACTGTCATCTCCGCTTTTCTTTTCTTCGTCAATACAGGTAAAAGAAGAAGCTACCGGCGGGATAAATTTAATTGCCGCAGGTACAACGAACATATTCTCGTAAATGTCGGCAAGGTTTTTTATTTTTATATTATCTTCTAAAAGTTCATCAACCGTTAATTCGAGCCGGTTTACGCTTTCTTTATCGCCTATATATTCATCTAAAAATTCAAACAGACCGTCTATTTTAAACTTATTTAAAAATTCTTTCTCAGGTTTTTTCCCAAAAGCTTCGGAAAGAAGATTATATATAAATATCCTTTCTTCAGATTTTGAATCGTTAATAACAAGTTGACTTTGCATTTATCTATACCCGATTACATCATATTGATATGATTTAGAGTTATAACTGTTAATGCTAATATAAATTCATCCATTGAATTGCATTTATTTTCACACGCCTAAAATGGTATATTTATAAATAAAATAATTATTTATTATATAGTAAGATATACTAAAAATGCCCTGTAATCATTTCGTTATCAACATTGGATTATAAATATTATATAAATTTTATAATATTTATAATCCGCCGTTTATTAATTTATAATATAAATTTATAATAATTTATACCTTTTCGATTCTGACAGGGGTGCTATAATGCGACATTCCTCCTGAAACATCATTTGCAACTACGACTGTCCATCCGTCTTTTGCAGCAATAGATTCATCAAGCAGCTGCAAAGGATTAAGGTTTACACCGGAATTTCTCGCTGAATCCCCGTCGTATTTTTTGCCGTTTATATACCATGTTCCAGAACCGTAAAGCCATCTGCCGAACGGTATTGAAAAACTGACGACCCCGGGCCGTAAAGCGAATCTAATTTTTGCTCTGTGCACTATTCCTTTTGTATGCGTCGGAGAACTTACTTTAATGAGGTCGCCGTCTTTTACGCCAAGTCTGTTTCCGTCAAACTCGCTAATTTCAATAAAATTGCCCGGCAAGAGTTCTATTAGCCATGGGTCAGACATTGTTTTAGATTTTGAATGTATAGGCAGTCTATTAGTCGAAAGCATAAAGGGGTAATCTTTTCTTGAATATATTTTATATAAAAGCTCTCCCTTCATATTTTTAGGTCCTTCCAACTTTATTGAACCGTTAAACCTTACGCCTGTTATAGCATTGTGTGTTTTAGCTACAAGTTCATCATAAATCTGAACGGCATTTTTAAGTTCGCCCCATCTATGCGTAACCCATTCAGGCTGCCCCCACGGTAAATATCCGACATCGCAATTCTCAAATCTGCCGCCTCTTGAAACAACATATGCCGCTTTCTTCCATTCTTCTCCCTTGAGAGCTTTAGGATGTTTTTTCATATAATCTCCGACAACTTTCATTTCGCTTGCCGGGGCATCGGGCACAGGTCCCTGGACGACAAATTTATTGCCCACTTTCTTTAAAAGGTGTTTGCTGTCGTAAGCAATATTTGCAACCATTTTTAAATATATATCCTCGCGTTCGTTTAAATCGCCGCCTTCAAGAAACGCATTTTTTCCAAAACCAGGAAGATTTAATGTTTTTGCTACATCAATAAGAAAATTCTCCATACATATCGGTCTACCGTCTTTTGTTTTTTGCGTTACAGGCTCTATTATCGGACGTCTCACGGCTATACGGGATGTCGGATACGTCGGATAACCCGGCAGCATTCCCCAACCTTCAATATAGCTTCCGTCCGGAACTATATAATCGGCATAGGCAGAACTTTCAGAAATCATAATATCCGACGCTATAAAAAGAGGTACCTTCTTTAAATCTTTTATCATTCTTATCCACATCAAGGACTCGTCATTAGCTCCGCCCATGCCCGGCATGGTATATGCAGGATTTGCATTATGCTGAAATAATATTTTAGTTTCATACGGATATTGAAAATAGACTCCTCCCCAGATTTCCTGCCATATGCCTACGCCGAAAGGAAACCATGGACGCTGAGCAGGGAACGGAGATACGCCTTTTGCAATCCTGTTTTTATATTCATCAGTATCTTCGTAAAAACTTCCTTCGCGCGATATTTTTACCCCGCTTGCAGGGACAAAATCAGGCCATTTGTTCAGATCGTACCTGTTCGTCATAAAATCGGCATTACCGCCGCCGTTTATATAACCGCCTTTCCAGTCTATATTGCCGATTAGACCATTTAGAAGCGCTACGGCTCTTGCGTTGTAATAACCGTTTGCGTGCATTGCCGGTCCTCTGTAAAAATCAGCTGCTGCTTTTCTTCCGTGCGAAGTAAACTGTTTAGCCAAATCTTTTATAAGATTTTTTGAAATGCCGGCTTCTTTTTCATATTCTTCATAATCATGAGAAGAAACTTCTTTCCATAAATATTGTAAACTTGTTAAACATGCAACGCCGTTTACGATAACAGGTTTTGTAGATAAAAATCCGGTCGGCCATAGTTCTGCCCTTTCTGTCGCAGATGCAAATGCAGGAGCTTTAGAAACTTTGTCTATCACATACTGGTCGGAAGCTTTATATAGAGGTCCTTTATCCGGTTTTAAAAATAAACCGAAATCAGGATGATTTTCCTCAGCTACCACTAAATACGATGCGTTTGAATAATTAGGTTCTATATTCCTGGCTGCCGCATTATAATTAGGCAATTCTAAATATTTTTCGTTATATCTTTTATTTTCTAATATCCACCGTATCATTGCCATTGCAAAAGCGCCGTCGCCACCCGGTTTTATCGGCACATAATCTGCATGAGCTATTTGATTTCCGCCTCTGGGGTCAATAAAAACAATCTTTTTGCCGCTTGCCGTTGCCTCGGCAGACCTGCGGGCAAGAGTTTGCATAGGAAAGTTAGCTTCATAGTAATTTGCTCCAAAAATCAAAAGAAAATCGCAATTAGGCTGGTCCGGTTTTAACATATTCGTTCCGGGAAATGTCCTGAATGTAGCTACATGATGCGTTAAATCGCAAATTGAAACATGAGGCATAGCATTTACCGAACCGAGGGCATTTGCAAACCTCGTTATAAAATTACCCTGCCCGCCTTCAGCTCTTCCCCAGTAAGAAACATACTGATTTGTTTTCGGTCCGAAGTCTGGATATTCCGGATTAGCCGGAGTATACCTATTTTGACCGTTGTTCCAAATATGTTTAAATCCTTCAACAGACCTGCTTTCTTCGCCTTTCACGTCTTTAAACAGATTGCCGCCGTTAACTACTTCATCTATAAGCTGTTCATAAGATATTACTTTAAATTTCTTTGAGCCCCTTTCTCCAACTCTCTTTAAAGGCATATAGACTCTATATGGATCATACACTGTCTGCCGTCCCGCCTGTCCTCTTGCGCAGAGTGAATGTGCTCCGTCAACATAAGGTTTAGAGGTATCGAAAGTTCCTCCGACATAAACCTTCGCTTCTTTGAAAGGTGTATCATAATCTATATGCGGCTGCGTAGTTTGCGGGTCATACGGATTTCCGTCAAGTTTTAAAATGTTGCCTTTGAATAATCTTGCCATAATACCGCAATCGCTATGACACTGTTTACACGTTGAATATTTAATTTCCACGCCGGGCCATGTTTCGGGTCTCCCGGGATAAACATAAGTACCCGTCATATTTTCAAACAGTCCGCCCGCCCACTGCGTTAAACCGCCGACAGCAGCAATAGAAACAACGCCGAATGTTGAATATTTTAAAAAATCTCTTCTGTTTATTGACATTATAAGTCCTCCTTAATTTTTTTATTGTCAATCATTTCAGGCTCATCTTCCCATCCTAAAAAATACCCGAAAACAAATAATATGACAATTCCAAGTCCAAATAACCCGATACCCGTCAAATAGCCGTCATAACCAAAGAACGGAATATATAAATTAATCAGCCCCTGCCCTATTTTAGGCACAAGTTGACCGCCTATAACCGTATCAAACCTCATTTCCCATACGCCGACAGTAATAAAAGCATCTATTATCAGCGTCCATAACCACGATCTTCTAATTTTTTTAGAAATAATAAATAGCAATGCAGGAATTATAAGCCCAAGCGTTATCTGCGTAATATGATAGTTAAACCATAAAGGACCATGCCCTCCCCAGCTGAATACAGCATGCCAGCTATCGTACACTTCTCTGGAATTGTACGAACGTACCGAAAAAAGCCACTCTATAAGGTCGAAAAAAAGATCTGCAAATATTGCGAAAATTGTCGCCTTATTAAGAACATCCAAAGTGTCAGGTTCAACTTTATTCTTATTCGAAAACCATTTGAAGCCTATTATATATAACAATCCTACGAAAGCAAAACCTGAAACTACGGCAGATGTGATAAACATTGGCGGTATATCAGGGTCTGACCATAACGGTCTTGCTTTAACCGCACCGAATAGAAATCCTATATAACCATGAAATAAAATTGACAGTCCTATTCCAACAATTGATAATATCCACAACGCTCTGTGGTCTTTTTTTATGCTTTTTTCAGACAAATCGGAATTGCCGAGTATCAAAAACTTTGCAACTTTTCCCCTTATTCCTTTATCTGTTTCTATTCTTCTTATATTGCTTTCTCTGAAAAGATAATACATTTCAAACAAAAAAGCAATAAAAAACGCGGTCCATATTACGATAAACATTGCAAGAGGCGAATATGGAAAATGGTCTCTGAAATAAAGTTCCCATGCACCTCTTTGCGGCTGCAAAGCATCAGCTAATGGAGCCATCGCTGCTAACAAAAGCATTGCGAAACTAGCTATTTCCGCGAGTTTGCCAATAGGTTTAAGTTTCTCTATATGAAAAAGGTGATAGAGAGCGCCGACAACAAAAGAACCCGCCAGAAGACCGGAAAGAAACGGATAAATTACTATCGGCAGCCCCCAATAAATAGTTTCTAAAGTACCATACGACTCGTTAGTATAAAGCAACATAATATACTCCTCAATAATTAAAATATTAAATCAACAATTTAATTAATTTAATGATTTTGTAAATTATCACAGTCTGTGTTCAAACGGTTTATCTGTTTCTTCAACATACGGCATATCAACCTTGCCGCCTAGTTTTTCATAAGCCGTTCCCTGAAAATCCATTGAATATGTGTAAGCCATATTAACTTTTTTAGGGTTCGTCGCTTCCGTGAGATTGCCGTCAAGATCTATATAAAAGACCTGCGGATGGGTTCCCATAGAGAGCAATAGCCTTGAAGTAGAAAAATTTGCTAAAAGTCTTGAAACCTCGCTTTTTGGATCGAGTCTATCACCAAACACCCTTGCTCTTCCGACGCATGACATGACGCATGCAGGTTCAAGACCTTGGTCTAGCCTGTCAACACACATAGTACATTTATCAGCCGTATGCATAACAGGATTAAAAAACCTCATATTGTAAGGACAAGCCTGAATACAGGTTCCGCATCCTATACATTCACAAAAATTAATCAATACAAGGCCGTCTTGCCTCTTGAATGTTGCTTTTACAGGGCAAACCTCTACACATGGCGGATGGTCGCAGTGATTACACATCCTCGGCAGCATAACTTTTTTAACGTTAGGTGAAAAATTACCTTCATCCGTAATTACTATCCCATTCGGATTTTTCTCCATATGACCTGTATCCATAACATCTACTACTGTTCTAAATACTCCAACGGGAACGTTGTTTTCGCTTTTGCATGCAACGACACAGGATTGACATCCGACGCATTTGCGCAAATCCATAACCATAACCCAATGGTGTCTGGGATTACTTTTTTTAATTTCGTAAAACCGCTCATGCCATATCGGTAATTTCAGATAAGGCTCCATCACATACCATCTTACCCATCCATCCTTAAACCATGTCGTAGGATTCAGCCATGACATCCATCTGTGATTTTTTAGAGGACCGGTAACTTTCCCAGTATTTGGATTAGGAAGATTTTGACCATAATCGGATGGCGTTTCGCCTGAAACTTTCATGAGCTTTCTTTTAGTTTCTATTTTTTTCACGGATGCCGTTTTTTCAGCATAAACCTTTTTAGATAATATGGCAGAACCAAAAATAATTGCGACTCCGCCCCCAATTATTTTGCCTAAAAAATTCCTTCTAGCCTTCTTCTTTTGTTTTATCTGTTTATTTTCAGTTCCTGCATTATTCTCCATATCTACCTCCATAAAGCATAAAAATAATTTTTACAGTTAAATAAAAGTTATAAAAAACAAAATACATGAAATATGATGGTTAAAAACATACAAAATATAATTGCCGACAAATATATTCATTGAAAGAAAACATATAAATAAATAGAAATACAAAAATTTAAATATCAAATCATTTTAGACTTTCCAGATAATTTACCAGTATTTTAATCTTTGCCGGCGACATACTTTTAAAAGAAGGCATAATATTGTTTCTAAAATGTGCTGCGGGGTCTGTCAACTGTTTTTTCATCCAATGGTAGCTTAAATTATTAGAACCTATATGAGACAGATTAGGTCCTACTTTTCCTCCCTTTCCGTTAATAGTATGGCATGCTATGCATCCTTTAGATTTAAATAAAGCTGCGCCGCTTATAGAAGAATTTGCATCAGCCTTTGTAGAATATGCAGCAAGAATAATAAAAATAGAAACTAAAAAAAATAAACCGACAGATATTTTTATTATTGAATCTAAAAATCTAGTTTTCTTATTCATAATAGCTGTTCTCCTGAAAATATTAATTAACGTTAATAAATACCGCTTAGATTATAATTTACAACTAAAAATAATTATCTTAAATTTTATTATTTACTGCTACTTTAACGATTCTAAATATCCGGACAGCTTATCTAATTTTTGTGCGGACATTGTCCTATAAGACGGCATTGTGTTGTCTGTAAAATGAGCCTCAGGGTCGATTATTTGTTCTTTTAGCCATGCAAGATTCCATTGCTGCCCGATGTAAGTGAGGTTAGGTCCGAGCGAACCACCCTGCTGACTAACGGTATGCATCTGCGAAATATAAGTAAGATTAAAATTCATATGTCCGTTATTAATTGTATGACACGTAATGCACGCTTCGGTCACAAATAAGTGTTTTCCCGAATAAGGCTGATAATAAGGTAATTTAGGATGAACGGAACCAAAAAGAACAACAAATATTCCAAGCAGCACTATTCCTGCAGCTACAACTACCCCCACAACTTTTGTTTTTTTCTTCATTGTACCTACTCCCCTTCATAAAAATTAATTAACTTAATGCAACTTTAAGTATTTAATAAAAATTATCTTAATTTTTACATTTAATTTTGCTTATCTTGTATCCCAAACAATTACTGTTTATAATAAATAAAATTTAATGTAAGTATAATCAATATGACTAAACGATATACTTATAAGGTTATTATAAATAAAGCTCAGTAAAAAGAGGCGAAACATATACATTTTGTAATGAAAGAATATTTATTTTGTAAGATAAAAACTTAATTGTAGGGGAATGTATTACAGATTATAAAATAATACCTTAAAATTAAAATTTAAAAACACTATAACTTTTCATTAAAAAATAAATTTAATTTTAAAACCATATCCGTAAGTTCTGATTTAGTTTTGATGTATAACTTTTCCATGCCTCTGTATCTGTATGTAGCAACAGTTTTCTCACTTATAAAAATTTTTTTGGCTATTTCTTTATAAGAATATCCATGCGCTATACCGATTAGAACTTCTTGCTCTCTGGCACTTAAACTACTCCAGAGCAGTTCTTCGTTGCTGTCGTAATTAATCTTATTTTCATGCCTTTTAATAAATTTATTGAGCAAAGAAGGATGAATATAGTTCTCTCCTCTTGCAACAGTTTTTATCGCATATATAAGGTCCTCATCCACCGCTTTTTTAACTAAAAATCCGTTTGCTCCATTATCAAATCCAATCTGCAAAAAACATTGATTATCATGCATAGTAAGTATTAATATCTTTGAATCGGGAGAAACATTCTTTAATTTTGCAATTAAATCAAGTCCGCTAATATCTGGCAAAGAAATATCAAGCAATATAACATCCGGTTTCTTTTCTTGAACGATTTTGATTGCCGATGCTCCATTATTAGCTTCCCCTACAACATGCAAATCATTTTGAGTTTCAATAAGCAAATGCAAACCGGAAACTAAAATTTTATGGTCGTCTATAATCACTATGTTGTAATTATAATTCAAGATAGTCCCTCCCTCGTCTTTATTTAATTAATAATTAACATTGAACGTTATAGTCGTTCCATTTCCTTTCTCCGATTTAATATCAAGCCTGCCATTCAACAATTCTGCTCTTTCAATCATGCCGTAAAGACCTAAATTTTCAACATTGCCCTTTTTATAATTAAATCCGATACCATTGTCTTCTATAACGCCTCTGAATTCATTTTTATTACATTCAAGGATTATTCTGACAAAAGTTGCCTTGGAATGGCTAACTACATTCAGGAGCGCTTCCTGCACAATTCTATATATTGCAATTTCAATTTCAGGCTGAAGTCTGCAGCAGCTGCTTTGTCCTATAAAATCAGATTTGACTTTAATTCCTGAAATTTTGACAAAATCATCTATATAGTAATTAATTGCATTGAATAACCCTAATTCGTCAATTATTGCAGGTCTTAAATTTTTAGCCATGCTATGTACTAATTCAATATCATTCGATAGGTTATCTCTTAGTATTTTAATATCATTTTTAATTTTATTATTTATTCCGTCAGAATTTTCAAGAATTTTTAATCTAATTTTTATATTCGCTAAAATCTGCCCTATTTGATCATGCAATTGCCTTGATATTCTTTTTCTTTCTTCTTCATGAGCATCCATTATTTTTTTTGTAAATTCTTTCATTAATTTGCTTTTTTCCAGTTTTATTGTTTCGGCATCCCGCAATCGCTTAATCATTTTATTAAAAGCATGTATTGCTTCACTCAATTCATAATTATTCTTTACTTCTTCCAACTCCACCGTTAAATCGCCGCCTCCAACATTTTTTAATCCATTTGTAAGTTTAACAATAGGTTTAGTAATGAAAGTTATAAGAGTGCTAAAAATAATAATATTAATAAATATAATCAGAATAATTACAACTGCTAATGAACCAATAAATGAATTTGCAATTATCCTGGAATATTTCGTTAAGATACCGACCCTTACAACACCTAATTTACCTTTTAATATTGGATAGCTGGTGTCCCATACGCCACCGTACATATTTTTTAATTCAACTACCGAAATTTTTTTAAATCTATCATTATGAATTTTTAATAATTTTAGAGGAAATCCATTTTCAAACGTTGATGCAATAACTTTTCCTTTATTATTTTCTATAAAAATATAACGGATATCTTTATTGCGGTACCGCATATTTCTTATAACTTTCATTAAGTTAATTATATTATTTTTTTTTATGTAATGTACAGACTGGTAGGATAAATCTTCGGCTAAAGTTTTGCTTAAAACTTTTAATTGCAAATTACTTTCTTTATTAAAAACATAATATGTGTAAGTTACGGTAAATAAACCTATAAGCAAAGTTATAAGTATAATAAGACTTATTATTTTATTACGCAGGGAAACACTGTACAGTTTTTCAAAAATATTTTTAAATAATAAGATTAGTTTTGTAAACATACAAAGATTTCCGCAGCTGCTGTAGCAATGAAGTTAGAGTACTGACAGTTATGACATATTATATTGTTATAATTTTAATATAAAATATAAACTACAATCGATTATGTTAAATTGCAACTTATAGAATTTATCATACAAATTATGCATTGGTATAAAAATGTATAATAAATTATAGTTGTTAATTCAATTATTGCAATAAATAAAGCCAAAATAATATTTAATTTATTTATATCAAGTACTAATAAATTAATTATGATTTATATTGGAAAATTAAATTATTAACAATAACGCAGGTAATTAGTTCGCGCCGGTACCTAAATAAATAACTAAGTGCACGGGGGGAAAACAAGCACTTCGCCGTAAAAATCTCTAATGCTTTATTGATTGCTGCCATATGACGGCAGCATAGCATAGATATCCGGCACGTACTAATTAGAGGACTAAGAACATTCTTTATCTTATTAATTTGTTCTTAGTCAACACATATCCGCAGTTACTACATATTTCCATTCTCTATGTGTTTAAATCCTTATACTATCGATTATTCTTCTGCTATTTAATTGTATTCTTACAATAAACAAATTAACAAATATTTCTTGCTCAATTTTATTTTAATGATTCAAGATATTTAGCGATAGTGTCTAATTGTGACGATGAGATTTTATTTAATGTAGGCATTATCACAAGATAAGTATGACCGTTGATAGTCGTCGGAACTCCGTAAGTAAAATGAACCTTAGGATCTATTATCTGCGTTTCAATCCATGAAAGACTTTTCGTTTTTCCGATATGAGACAAATTTGGACCTATTTTTCCGCCTACACCGTTTATCGTATGGCATGCGACACAATTATCTTCTCTAAACAATTTCAATCCTTTAGGTATTTTATAACTAAAATTCTGTCTCCGTGATGGAAAAGTTTTAATATATTCCGCTAATTTATTTGCAACGGCAGGCGGTATAGTCTTAAAACCTGGCATCCTGACAAGATACATTTTTCCGTTAATTTTAGTTTTAGTACCTAAAAGAAAATGGCTGCCTGGATGAAATATCTGAGCTTTAATCCACGCAAGGCTTTTGGTTTTGCCGATTTTAGAAAGGTCAGGTCCGACCGTTCCTCCCTGATGACCCAGCGTATGGCAGTCAATACAGTAATACTCCTTGAAAAGCTTAGGTCCCGACGGCATTGAAAAAGCTAAACCGACACTAAAAAAACAAAGTATAAAAGATACTGCCGTAATAAAAATGAACTTTTTCGTCTTATTCATCTTATACCCCCTCATTTAAATTTAAAAATATTTTTAATTAAACTATTATTTTGTTTTAAATCATTAGTTTTAAATCATCAGCTTAATATGAAAACATATTACGCAATTATATTTTGCTATCAAAAAAACCTACCGTCATAAAAAGTAAATCATTTTAATGATTCTAAATATGTCGTTAGAACATCTAATTTAGCTTTAGATAAGGTTCTGCTAAAAGGAGGCATTATTACTGTGTAGGTTTTTCCGTTTAAACTAACTGAACTGCCGGGGGCAAAATACTTAGACGGATTATAAATAAAACTTCTTAACCATGCAATATTCCGTTTAGAGCCGATTTTACTCAAATTTGGTCCAATCTTGCCTCCTGCGCCGTTAATTGTATGGCAGCTTATACACCCTGCTGATTTAAATACCGCCTTGCCAGATAGCGCAAAAGCAGAACTGCCGGCAATGAAAAATAAATAAAAAACAGACAGAATAACACTGAGAATAATTCCATTTCTAATGTTCTTCATTTTAATTCCCCTTTTTAAATTTTTAAATTAACATCATAATAAATTTAGATTTAATATTTCCTTTTGTATTACATTTCCCCTTTAATTAAAGCTTATAATAGTTATTGTCATATAAAAAGAGGTAGAATATATACATTTTGTAGACAAATTAGATTTAATATGTAGGATATAAATATTAGTTTGTAAGTAATTAGCTTACATTTAGAAAAAGATAAAAAAATAACAAATATACGCTTCAATTAATCTTCACATTAACTGAAACGTATATTTGCGTTCCTTGCCGGAGATAAAGAAAAACCTCTGCCTATCTATAATTTATAATTTGTAATTTTTATTAATTCATTTGTAAAAGTTTTATTACCGCTATTATTATTTTTTATTAATATAAAGCCCTGATTTCTAAAACGCTATCCTCGCATTTAAGAATATTGCGTTAGTATCTCCCATCCACTGTCCATAGTTAATATACGCAGGCGATGTTTCAGGAGCGTTTCTATAGGCGCTGTCGTTTAAGAATCTGAAATTCTGGTCGTCTAATGCAAGCTGAATATTATTGTTTAGTTTATACCCGACGCCTATTACGAGTCTCTGAAAATTATAAGGACTTTCGTATAAATTACTTGTACCGCTGCTTGCAACGGGAGTTCCGGCATTAGGCTGCATAAACCAGTCCTGAATAAGTCCGAATACGCCTATTTTATTTGTTATATTATAATATCCGAAAGCGTCTACTCCGTGCTCGCTATTATTTGAAATCGCGCCTGTCACGCTTGACGGCAAACCGACATTGAACGGCAAAGAGCCGTTAGGATTACAAGTTGTATTTGGTTCTGAAGTGGAATATTCGCCTATGGGAGAGCATGCGCTTCCGGCATCTTCGCTGTTTCCGAAACTGGTGGGTCCTCCGCCTAACGGATATGTTAAATTTCTTGCATAATCATATTGAAGAACAATATTGTATCTGTCCGTTTTATAATTAAGAATCAAAGACGACCTTGTAACCGGAAGATTTGAAGAACTTGCATCAGACACGGACGGCTCAAAACTGCTGTCGTTCATTCCCCATGAATAGTACCCGCTTACGCCTAAACCGTTTAAATTTGAAGATGCGCCGAACGGGTAGTAGCTTAACCTTACCTGAGGACTCTTCTGGTCTGCTTCTTCGGAATTATGAAAAGCCGCATTGTTAAAAATACCGGCGTTATACGCCAAATATATCTTACCGTCATTTCTGAATTTGCCGGATACGCCTAAACCTGCCTGAGTAGATGTTACACCTAAAAATCCCCATGGGGTTCTTTCAACAAAGTGGTATCCTAAAAGTCCGTCTTCCCATGCTACCATAGGAGTCGGAAACTGACCTACTTTTATATTTGTCGTAAGCCCGTTTGCATTATAAACATGGTTGAACTGAACAAATGCATATTTAAGACGGTAAAACTCGCTTCCTCCCGTTATTCCGGAATTTGACGTTTTAACTATATTAGGCGTAATCTTTAAAAACCAGTTTTTATTCGGCTGGTAAATAAATATTAAATATCCCCTGTTGACGTTAAAAGCGTTATATCCGTTATTACCGGTTGCAGGCGGTTCTTCTTCAAGCTGCATCTGACCGCTGAAGCCCGTATTGGTAAAATACCCGTATCCCATATAGATAAGGGCGTGAAGCTGAATATTTTTCAGCCATGACGGCATGGACGGTATGTCTGAAGACTCGGCGCTTTTCGTTTTAAAGAGTTTATCCGTCATTTTTTTTCCTATCTTTACTCTTCCCGCGCCCGATTTTAAAAATACTTCGCCGGTTGCCGGGTTTTCGTAAAGATTAACGTTTCCTCCCGTTAATACGGATTGTCCCGACGCATAAGACGTTTTTATCTGCAATACCGCAAAACTTAAAACTGCAATAAATCCAAAAACCAAAATAAAAAATACGTATTTTTGGTTCAAGCTCGGCTGATTCAACCTTCGCTTTTCTGTCCTGTTAAATGTGTTCATACCCTCTCTCCTCTTTGCTGTTTTTTTCCAAATTAAATTAATGAATAGTGAATTAAGTTAGTGTGGTTAAGCTATAATATAAAAAACAATCCATGCAGCAAATGTATGTATATTATCTCTATATGCAATATATTTTTTAATATTTATTGTAATATTTTAACCCGTATATTTTATGAATTATTAATATTAAAAGTTTTAAATTATAGAATAAAGGTTAATATTGCTAAAAAAATATTAAACCAATATTTTTTTATATTTTATGACCATTCTATAATAATTAGAGCTTACTCTATAAATATTGTTATGAAAAGAAGTGGAATATATACATTTTGTAAACAAATAATATTTAATATGTAAAATATAACTACGTATATGTAAGCTTTAAACTATAAGTTTGCGAATTATTATCTTACATTTCAGGAAAGAACGACGGGGAGAAATCGCTTAAATCTATTTTTAAAATAAATTAATAACTTGAATAAGTTCCATTTGCAATAAAAAAGCGGTGAAGTGTCGGGTTGAAAATAAAAAAGAAGGATGAAATTTTAGTATATAAACTTTCTTAATCCACAGTTACGGAGTGATTGACATACTCCCCATGTCTAAAAACTAGGGATTCTAGACAAAAACGAGCATAGTCTATAAGGCTTTATGCGATGCAAAAATACGGTATACATAAAGTAAACGGATAATAGAACAATAAATAAATTTGCAAATTAAATAAAACCGGTCTTTAAAATCAGTTTATTGTGTTAAATTAAAATTAATTTATTTATAAAGAAACATAAAATTATTTTATGGTTCCTTATTATTTCAACAGACAAACATCATTTTTAAGAACGGTTTATATTACCTTTTCCTCAAATTAATTAATTATTGTTATTATTAACTTTACTTAGTATAAACGTTTAATCCGATTTTTACTTCCTCCTTGCCCGGCACTGATACATTGCCTTCCGTAGAAGCGATAATAGTTGATTTGCCGCTGCTGGACTTGCCGAATGTCTTGGAAAGATCAACCTTAATTGTTAAAACATCGCCGGCAACGTTCATTTCAATATTTTTCATACAATAGTCTCCTGTTTATTTATTTAGTTAGTTAGTTTGTTTGTTTATTTATTTATATTTATTGAAGTTATATTTATTTGTTTAGTTTATTAAAAATGTTGATTTAAAAATTATATATTATTTTTTCATTCGTTCAAATTTTTCCTTTCTTTCTTCAAAACACTCATTTATCTTTTTCAGCCGTCAATAAAAAAGTTACATACGGACAAAGTTTGGCAACCTTTATATTCTTAAAACCTTTGTTTTTCATAATATTTATTAATCTTTGCTCATCAAATGAACGTATGCTGTTAATCAAAAATGAATAAGCATCTTTATCTACTAAAGAATCTTCTAAAATCATAATTTTTGCATATAGATTAAAAAACAGATTAGAAAATTTGCCTTTTGGATCAGACATATCCATAAGCACAATCTTCGCGTTTTTTTTTAATACTCTATTTGCCTCTTGAATGAATTTCTCTAAATCGTCAAAATCTCTTAATGCAAATGAGCTTGTAAGTAAATCAAAGTTGTCGGAAGGAAAATCAATTGCCAGGGCATCGCCGACTTTGAAATGTATGGGCAAATTCATCTTTTTTGCTTTATTAACGGCTACATTAAGCATATCGCTGTTTGAATCTATAGCATATATGTCTATATCTATATCTTCACCCTGCTTTTTTTTGACGGCAGCACGTTTTATTTCAATTGCAAGGTCTCCTGTTCCCGATGCGACATCAAGCAATTTATAGCTGTTATGACTTTTTAAACCTTTTAGGGTTTCGTTTACTGCTTTTTTTCTCCAGAAAATATCCACATTACAGCTTAAAATATGGTCCATAAAATCATATTTTTTATATATCCTAGAAAACATCTCATTTATCTTTTTGCTCACTATATTGCACCAATCTGTAAATATAATTTTTTATTAAATTGCTTCCGTCTTTATTATATATATCGTATTTTTGAAATTTTTACCAGTTATACTTTAAAAAAAATACGGACTAGTTTAGTTTCGTTATTTAATTTAATTCAATTTAATATGTTAAGCTTAATTTTATCTTTCTATTCCCCGGTCGAACCGAAGCCTTTATCTTTTCTTACGGTATTTTTATTTACTTTTCCTACCTGCAAGGGCTTACCTGTCCAGACCGGCATTATTAACATCTGAGCTATCTTATTTCCTGTTTCTAATATTATAGGCGCCATTGATTTATTTTTAGCTAACACGATCACTTCCCCCCTATACTCGTGGTCTATCACACCGGCTTTAATTTCAATGCCTTTTAAAGCCAATCCTGATTTTTCTTTTATAATAGCGGCGTAGCCTATGGGAAACTCTATTTTAATGCCTATATGCGCTTTAATTAAAACATTAGGTCTTAAGACGGTCTTTTCGCAAACGCATAAATCTAATCCGGCGTCTCCGTTAATACTGCGGACTGGCATAACGGCTTCGGGATGAAAAAGTTCAATGTTTAAATAAAAGTCTTCAAATAAGTCCATAATCATAATAATAATTATTTTGCAGCCGTTAAAATTTAGTTATTGCATTTAGTTTTATTTTAACTTTATTTTATTTGATTTTATTTAATTTAATTTTACTTAGTTTTATTTTGTTTTGTTTGATTTTACTTAATTTTATTTTATTTTATTTAGCTTTATTTAATTTTTATTTAATCATTTCATTTATTTATTTTTATTCAGCAGCATTTAGCGCCTTCAATAAATATTCGTCAATATTCGGCTGTTTTCTTAACCATATTTTATAATCATCAGGGAGAGCTTTTACGGCAATGCCTTTATGCTTTCCAAACGGCATTATCTTAGGTATTCTTGATTCTTCCGAAAAAGCATAAATATCAGACCATTTATGCAAATCCATTTTTTGCAAAATATTTCTCAAAACGCTTAAACATAATTTGGCATCTGTTAGAGCACTATGAGCGTTTTTTAATACTTCTCTTAACTGTTTTCTTTTATTTGCATCGCATAGAGCATAGCTCAAAGCTATAAGACCGTGAGAATCTAACTCAGGATAAACGGCTCTTGCCATAGCAAGCGTATCTATTCTCTTTACAGGCGGTTTGCCTATAACAGACCAGTCGAAATCTATATTGTGTCCTATTAAATACTTAACGTTAGCGTTTAATTTAAACTCGGAAGATTTAGGGCAGCCGACAAGCTCTTCATCTAATATATGATGCGTAGCCATAGCTCCAAAACTTATAGGCTTTTCAGGATTATATCTTTGAGTGAATACATTATGCTGTTTATCAAATGGACTGCCTTCTACGTAAATACCTGCGGCTTCTATCAGAACAGGTTCTGAAGCATCGGTAGTTTCCGTATCGAAAATAAGAATACCAGACATTTTTATTCTTTTTTGATTTATGTTAACTTAAAAAATTATATCAACAAACAAGTGTAGCGTATCAGCATCAGACTGCAGTTTTGCCATTTCTTTGCCGATACGCTGCCATAGTATAATTATATATATAATATATATAGTTTTTTTCTAATGTCTATGTCTATAAAATCTGCGCCTGTTATTTTGATTGCGTTTGTATGCTTTCATTCTTCTTCGGAAATATTTTTCTCTTTCTCTGCGTTTTATATTAAAGATTCTTCTCATCTTCCATCTGTTAAACGGATGGTTTGCATAAAACCTCGCTGCATGAGAACGCCACAAGTCATAATGTCTCAAATATGCGCGGTGTCTAACCCACCACCCCGGATGATATACTCTGTACCACGGTCCAATATTTCTTCTCCACCACATAAAATAAGGTCTATAAGTGACTATAGGCGGAGGCGGACCATAAAGCAGCGGAGGCGGCAAAACAGAGGTCGGGGGCAGTTGAAACCACGGACCCGAATAAGCGCTTGCATAAACCCAGCTATTATTAAACCATCTGTAATAGTACCCGTTATATCCGTAAATATAAGTTTGAAAAGGCGGATAATAATACGCATTAACCCCCTGTCCGAAAGAAAAAGCAAAACTTGGGGTTGATACGCTTATAAAACCGGCCGAATAGGCTGAAGGTGTCCGATATGTTGCACAGCCGCTAAGGTTAAACGCAAATAACATAAAAATGGTAAGAAAAATAATATGTTTTTTATATTTAAGCATATATACGCCCGAATTTAATGCCGGAGTTTTAACTAAAAACCTATAGAACAACCTATTAAAAGCTCTTGCAGCATTTTTTGCTGCAGAAACTGCTTTATTTAAAAGTTTCATGATTTTGGCTCCGATTTATTTTTTGTATTAATTAATATTAATATATTTATATTTATATTTACATTTATATTTATATTTATATTTACATTTACATTTTCAATATTATTTAATATTTAGTTTTATATAGTGAATTTTATATACGTTAGTTTTACTTTTATATTATAGCACAAAAAAAATTATTAATTATGAAGATTTGTATCTCCGGCATATTTTATCGCCTCTTGTTTATATTGGTCATTTGCTATTAATAAACAAATCCCACTCCTGCTTGGTCCGTAATCTCTAATAAGTTTACATTAGTCATTTGTTATTAACAAACGCTATTTTTTTTGCATCAAAATCGTAACGCAAAACGGCATCGTATTTTTTGCCCGCTTTTGACGTAAAACCTTTCAGCGAAACGGTTTTATTATTCAAAAGACTTACGGCGGTTCTAATTGATAATTTTTTTCCTGAAAATTCTTTCCATACAATAGCTCCGCACTTGACGCACTTATATCCTTTTGAAAATTCCGTTATATCTCCTCCGCACCCGCATTTGCCGATTACCTGCGCGTTCGGATTATTATACGGAACGCCTTTAATGGAAAAAGGCAAAGATTTAAGGCTTGCTGTTAGTTCATTAGTCGTTGCTATGCCTTTATTCAGTATTTCGTCTATTGTTTTTTCGCCTTTTTCTATTAATTTCAGCTCTTCTTCCATATCGGCGGTTAAATGAGCGGAAGTCAGCAGTTTAATATTTTCGCCGCCTTTTAAATCGCTTATCAGCTTTCTTCCCAAATCAACGGAAATAAGGTTTTTTTTCTGTCTTTCTATATATCCGCGCTTTATAAGAGTTTCTATTATATTGGCTCTCGTGGCGCTTGTTCCTATGCCTTTTATTTCTTTTAATATTTCTATGTCTTTGTCGTCTTCGGCGTATTTATGAATATTAGCCATTGCGGCTATTAAAGTTCCGTCCGTAAACCTCACAGGCGGAGTGGTCTGTTTGGATTCCATTCTCGAACCCGCCGTATTTAAAATATCGTTTATTTTTACGTTCGGCAAATCATCCTGCGATTTTTCGTCTGACCAGCCGGGATTGGTTATTATCTTTTTTTTAGCCGAAAATATATTGTTTTTAATATCCATTTCTATTAATTTAGTTATAAACTCCTGTTCCGGCATAAACAGATTAATAAATCTGTTTGCTATTAAATTATATAGGTTTTGTTCGTCTTCACTCAGTCCCGCCGCTTTTTTAACCGTCGGGATTATAGCGTGATGAGCGTCAACTTTTTTTGTGTTCCATGCCGGATGTTTCTTGGTAAAATCTATTATTTTGGGCAAATTAAAGTTCATCAGTATTTTTTTACTGCCGGCAAACTGTTCTTCAGGCAGATACTCGCTGTCAACTCTGGGGTACGTAGCAAAAGCCCTTTCGTATAAACTCTGGGCTAATTTCAGCGTTGTATCGGCGGAAAAGCCGAAATTAGCCGAAGCGTCCTTGGTTAGTTTTGCAAGATTATACGGATTAGGCGCTTTAGAAGTTCCTTTCTTGCTTTCAAAGTTGATAACCTTGCCTGCAGTGTTTTTTACGAGACCGGCTAATTTCTCGGCAGCCTGCTTATCCGTAATGCGGTTTTCTTCGTCCGTTTTAATATCGCCTTTAATCCATTTAACCGTAAAAGGCTTTGCATGTTCTATATCAACGAAGACTTCGTAAAAATCCTGCGGCTTAAAGTTTTCTATCTTTAAATCGCGTTCCACTATTAAAGACAGCGTGGGGGTCTGAACCCTTCCTATTGATAACAGCTGATTGGTTTTTTTGGTGGCAACGATAGAGGCGTTTAAACCGATTAGCCAGTCTAATCTCTGGCGGGCTAAAGCGCAGTTCTTAAAATTAATATATTTAGAATTGTCTTCAAGTTTTTTAAACGAATTAGCGACTGATTCATCGTCTAAGGCGTTCAGCCATAATCTTTTGACCGGTCCTTTATAACCGCAGTATTCGATAAGTTCGTCTACTAACAGCTGCCCTTCTCTGTCCGGGTCTCCCAAGTTTATTATTTCCGAAGCCTTTGCTATTAACGATTTAATAATTTTAAACTGAACGGAAGCGGACTCTTTTACTTTTAACCGCCATTTGTCGGGTATCAGCGGAGCGTCGTTTATATTGACGGGTCTGCCGAGATATTCTTTCGGACCAAGCTGCTCCAAAACATGACCGTAACAGAACGTTATAGTATAATCTTTAGTTTCGAAATATCCGTTTCCGCGGACGGAAGAGCCTAAAAAAGAAGCCACGGCTTTAGCTACGGACGGTTTTTCGGCGATGATTAGTTTCATGAATCCTCTGCTCTGTTTAGTTTATATTTATTTTTTGTCCATATGCCTAAAGGCAGAGAATGAGCTTCGCTGCACTTTGTTTCCGCTATCAACGGGTAAATATAAATAATATAGAATTATATTGATAATAATATTAAATAGAGATACATATTGATAATAAGGTTATAATATATATTATATATTTAGCTGCAAAAATTTATATCGGTTTAATTAATAAATAAAGTCGTCTGCATAATTATATATAATATATTTGTTATATATAGTATTATATACTATATATAATGTATTTAATATTAAAATAATACAGGGAGGTTAAAAATGGAACCGAAAGAAATGAAAATAGACATGAACATGGCATATGACAGATTTATTGATTTAATGAACGAACTTGGAAAAGATTATCCGGAATATACAAATTCTTTTATGGGATTTTTTAAACAAGCTGAAAAAAGCGGGGCATTAGACGCAAAAACTAAAGAATTAATATCTATTGCATTATCGGTTAAATCGCAATGCGAGTACTGTGTCGCTTTTCATGTAAAAAACGCTATTTCACATAAAGCGTCAAGACCGGAAATAATAGAGGCTGCATTTGTGGCGGCTCTCATGGGCGGAGGACCGAGTGTCGCATTTATAAGATACGTAATTGATGCGTGCGATCAATTTGGAGCGAAATAATAAAAATACATATCAATACTTTGGTTTCTTTGGTGATATATCTTGAAGAAGCAAGGATTGCGGCTATCTTAAAGTATTAATCGCAATTTTATTTTTATATTTTCTGCGTTATTTTCTGAATATCTTTTTTAAAATATCCTCTTATATCCAATATCAGCAATATCGCATTAAGAATTAACAAACTCCATACGTTATCGATATAAGCGATAGCTATCCAGAGAATGCAGCTTAATATGGATATTAGGAATCCTATTTTGTATTTATGCGACGAAAAGAACCAGACGGCTAATAGTGTAGCCAATAAGCCTGAATAGTTTAATATTTGAAATAATATTGTGTATAGCATTCTTCTATTTTCCGGTCGAACTTAAATAGTATCTTAATCTGTTTTTCTAGTACCTTTATAGTATCTTTATTTATTTTCATCTATTTTCCGTCTGCATTGAATTGCCTATTCAGACAGACCGACAAAACGGCACTTATTAACATTTGGGCTATAATCAATTTTATTCTCGGTAATTCTTGCTTTCTTCCCATAATGCTTTAAGACGTATTTTAATTTCTTTTTCCTTGCCGATATTTTCAGGTCGGTAGTATATTCTATCTGAAAGTTCTTCTGGAAGATATTTCTGTTTCGCAAAATGATTTTCATAATTGTGGTCGTATCTGTATCCTTCATGATAATTAAGCTCTTTCATAAGTTTTGTAGGCGCATTCCTCAAGTGAAGCGGAACTGTTATTCCGGGGAATTTTTTCACATCATTTAACGCCGATTCTATAGCAAGATAGCTTGCGTTTGATTTAGGACAGCTTGCAAGGTATGTTGCCGCCTGCGACAAAAGAATTCTCGCCTCCGGCATGCCTATTACATTTACAGCGTTAAAGCAGCTAACCGCCAAATTTAATGCATCAGGTTCTGCGTTGCCGACATCTTCAGATGCCAAAACAACCATTCTTCTTGCAATAAATTTAGCATCTTCTCCTGAATCAAGCATTTTAGCAAGCCAGAAAACAGCTCCGTCCGGATCGCTGCCTCTTAAACTTTTTATAAAAGCGGAGATAGTATTATAATGCTCTTCACCTGTTTTATCATATTTTGATGTTCTTAAATAAGCCTCTTCTATTTTCGTTGCGTCAAGTATGATAGTGTCGTCATTGACGTTATCAGTATATGGTTTAGCAGTATTTATGGCTGTTTCAGAAGTATTTACGGCCGTTTCAAGAGCGTTCAGCATTATTCTTGCATCGCTGCCGGAATATCTTATGAGAGCTTCCCTGCCGTCTTCTTTTAAGTTAATTTTCTTTTTTTTAACAGTTTCATCGGAGGCAAGCGCTCTGTCTATAATCAGGTTTAAATCTTCTTTAAATAGGGGATGTAAAGTAAATACGGTTACTCTTGATAAAATAGGCGAATTTATTTCGAATGAAGGGTTTTCTGTAGTAGCTCCGATTAAGATAAGACTTCCTTCTTCAATTGAATGAAGCAGTATGTCTTGCTGTGATTTATTGAATCGATGAATTTCATCAATAAAGATAAGTATAGGCTTGCCGTAGTATTTAAAATTAGTATTTGCCTTGTCGATAATTTCTCTTAATTCTTTTACGCCGCTTGAGACTGCAGAAATTTTATAAAACTCATAACCGGATATACCGGCAATTATGGTGGCAAGCGTGGTCTTTCCGCTTCCCGGAGGACCCCAGAATATCATAGAACGTATAAATCCCGCATCAAGCATATTTTTTAAAGGTTTGCCTTCGCCAAGAATATGATTTTGCCCAAAGAACTCATATAACGATTTAGGCCGCAGCCTTTCTGCAAGGGGTTGGAGAATGTTATTTTTAAATTTATTTGCAGCGACATTGTTATCGCTTCCGTCATTATTGCCGCTATTGTCAAACAGATTCATAAAGATTTAAAATTATCAGTAAAAAAACAGTTATATTATTTCCGTTATGATATGAATTTTCGTCCTATCTCTATCTCGTTTCCAATCCGTCGAAATTAAGGATATCCATATAGTCCCATTCACGGTAAGCCATGGCGTATATGTTATGTTCGTGTTCTTTTTTCGTGTTCGTGTTTTTCGTTCATGAAAATTTATAGTATAACTTATGCTATTTCGTAAATAGGTAGATTTTCATCAGAACGCAAACTTTTAATTACGGCATCTATTTTTTGATAGCCCAGTTCGTTTTTTAAATCAACCATAAAATTTATTTTTAAATCAAAAA
This sequence comes from Candidatus Acididesulfobacter guangdongensis, assembly GCA_004195045.1. Classification (NCBI taxonomy): domain Bacteria; phylum Candidatus Acidulodesulfobacteriota; order Candidatus Acidulidesulfobacterales; family Candidatus Acidulidesulfobacteraceae; genus Candidatus Acidulidesulfobacter; species Candidatus Acidulidesulfobacter guangdongensis. The sequence continues at coordinate 176,403 of SGBC01000004.1, read as the reverse complement.
TTATGGCAACTATATACAAAAGAGGCAATATTTATTGGCATCAAGTGCGATTAGAAGGCAGGCAATATCAAGGTACGACAAAAACCCATGATAAAAAACTCGCCCAGCAAATCGCAAATACCATTGAAACTGATTTAATTAGAAAAAAATTTAGCATGCCAATTAATTCTAATTATACATTTTTATCCGCATGGGAGCAATATATTAAATCTCAAGCAGTTAGTCAAAAAACAATTGAAGTTAGAATTACTTCGTCAAAACATTTCTTGCCTATTTTTAAAACTAAGAATATTCAAGCTATTACCCAATCCAATATTAAAGATTATCAATTAAAAAGAAAATTAGAAATATTATCAATGCCGAAAAATATCGGCGAAAGGGAATCTGAAATATCGTTTATGACCGCAAATATTGAAACATCTACATTATACAATTTTTTTTATTTTTGTATTGAAAAAGGTTTAATAGAAAAGAACCCCGCTTTTAAAATTAAGAAACTCAACGAATTGTACAGGTTAGTAACTATATCCGATGAAGATATAGATAAGCTTATTGCCGAAGCTACTAATAAGCTTACTAAAGATTTAATAACTATCAAATTAATTGAGAAAAGGGTGTCCGGTAATTTCCGTAATGGGTGTCTAATTAAAAACGTAAACCGTGTTCAGTTGGATGCAAAATATACATGATATTAAGATTTCAGGTATAATGAGCCTATCTCGCCGCATTAATTTTACGGATTGGTAACATACACATACCCTTCCTTCCTCAGTTCGTAAACCTTTAAAAGTCCCATGAGAACGGGGGTCACGCCTTTTATAATAGTCTTTCTCACGAGGTTGTTAGAATCATCGCGTTGTAGCAGACGTAGAACTTTACGCCCTCTTTAGGTGTATTTTGCAATCAAAAAATCCCCAATTTTGCAAAATAAATTTCCCCAATATATGTGGGGATTTTTTATTGGCAATTTACCAACCGGTAAAAAGGAATAATAAATCCGTCCCTATAATTTTGTTCCCATAATTTTATTAGTATTAAATATTAACTATTGTAAATTATATCCCTCCCCCAGAGAAAATCAAGAAAAATTCAATAAAAAAAGTAATAAAAATAAAAAGTTAGATTTATTTATCCTTATTTATCCATTAATTATTTATTAGCGTTTATTTTTTCAAAATAAACAAATAAAAATGCGCAGAGATTTTATTTGAATAATCAGAAATGAAGAAAAAATCCTTTATTATTTTAAAGAACGGCGGTATAATTTAATAAAGAATTAATTTAATTTAGGGGGTATTATGATAGGTTATATAAATTTAGGCATACTTTTAATTACGCTTGGATTTGTCATCGGGGTTTATGTCCATACGGACAGAAAGATTAGTTTAAATAAAAATCTTTCCGATAAAATTACAGAAGTGGATAATAAATTATCCGCCAGAATAGACAGACTGTCCGATAGAATGGACAGACTATACGATATACTCGTTCATATGGGATTCAGAGAAGAAAGAATATATAGAGATAAAGCAGCAAACGAATAAGTCCGGATTTAAACCTTTTGTCTCAAAATTGTCATATAGCATTTTTAACAATGATAATAATTTAACAATATCAATAAGTCGTAATCCGCAATAACAGGTTTTCTAAACCTTTGGCCATCGGTTAGTTCCGGTCGGGGCACCAGTTAAAGACGCAGTACATAAGCTGTTTTAGACCTTGACAATAAATCATAAATAATATATATTTTGTATAAAATTTATTGAATTTTTGTTACAAAATCGTCGCAAAAAAAAATGTTATGGTAAAAATGAGTGATTTGAAAAAATACACAGAAAATATGAAAAAAAACGGACATATCTTTCCGCGAAGGATTTGATGGAGGCTACGAACAGTTTAAAATCGGAGCTATGATTCGCCAGATGAGGGAGTCTGCCGGTTTAACTCAGGAAGAACTTGCCGCTAAGCTTAAAACCAAAAAAACCGCTATTTCAAGAATAGAAAACCATGCCGAAGATATTAAGATTTCCATGCTGGAACGGGTAGCATCCGCATATTAAAGCTGTAACCGGAAAAATAGGCAAGGTAAGCGATTTGGCTAAATTTACGGCGGTAGTTGTTTTTCCTACTCCGACAATTAAGGGCACAATCAATTTTAAACCGTTTTTTAAAACTACCGCAAAGCACTTATTTTACTGGTCGGGACGGCGGGATTTGAACCCACGACCCCCTGCTCCCGAAGCAGGTACGCTACCGGACTGCGCCACGTCCCGAAATATGGTAAGAGAACGACTTAAACAAATTAATATAATCAATCTAATAAATAAAATTGATTCACAGGATAGATAAAACTTTTAATACTAACATTAATGTTAGTATTTATGATAATGTAAATGTCGGTAAAAGATTAAATAATTTAAAATATAATTGGAGCAACAAATTTTTTAAAGGTTAATTGTTTATTATATATTATATCTTGAAAAATAAAAATACGTGAACAACTGTAATTTAATCTGATATGCGTCACACTCTTCTTTTCATTTCATTTATTGTTTCAGAATAATTTTCTGTACCAAATATACCAGACCCGCTCACAAATATATCACATCCAGAATTGGAAGCTTCTGCAATATTAGAAACTTTAATTCCTCCGTCTATCTCGATAATGGTTTCAAGTTCAATTTCATTTATCATTCTGAATAATTTTTCAGCTTTAAATAAAGACGCATAAATAAATTCCTGTCCGCTAAAACCCGGATTAACAGACATTATTAAAACCATGTCTACATAATCAAGAATATTTTCTAATACTGCAACAGGAGTAGAAGGATTAATTGCAACACCCGGACTTGCCTCTAATTCTCTTATCCGTTCAACTGTTCTGTTTAAGTGTATGCAAGCCTCCTGGTGAATCGTAAGTATATCCGCTCCTGCTTTAATAAAATCCTCGATATACCTTTCAGGCCTGTCAACCATTAGATGAACGTCCAAAGGCAGAGCAGTTTTTTCATTTATAGCTTCAACAAAATTCCACCCTGCAGTAATGTTAGGCACAAAAATACCATCCATTATATCTATATGGATTAAATCAGCCCCTGCTTCTTCTATTAATTCTATTTCTCTTGATAAATTCAGTAAATTACCCGAAAGAATAGACGGCGCAATCTGTTTCAAAATAACCTCTTTTAGTTAATAGCGACAAAAATAACTAACAAACAAACCAATCAATCTGTCTAAATAATTTTTGCCAATGTAAAATATAATAACATATTATTAATAATAATCAAGCAATAAGATAAGTCATTTTTCTGAAAATTTTTTAAAGAGGCGGTAGGCTATTATAAACCTTTTGCCATTTCTTTAAGCCTCGCGATTCTATCTTCAGTCGCAGGATGAGTGCTGAAAAGTTTCTTAAAACCTCCTCCTCTCAGCGGATTAACAATAAACATATGAGCCGTAATATTCGCCATTTTGCTGTCAGGCATGGGTTCCGCATTATTCCCTGCCTCAAGTTTATTTAGCGCGCTGGCAAGAGAAAGCGGGTTTCCGCTTAAATTAGCTCCTCCCTTATCGGCAGCATACTCTCTTTGCCTTGAGATTGCCAATTGAATTAAACCTGCGACTAAAGGAGCTATAATTGCCATAGCTATTAATGCTATAAAATTATCGTCTTTATCTTCCCCTCTGCCGCCGAATCCTGAAAACATTGCTCCCCACTCAGCCATCATAGCCAGCATACTTATTGCTCCAGCGACAGTTGCTGCAACTGAACCTATCAATATATCTCTATTTTTCACGTGCGTTAGTTCATGCCCTAAAACTCCGGATAATTCATCTCTGTTTAAAATTTTCATGATACCAGAAGTAACGCAAACCGCCGCATGTTTAGGATTTCTTCCGGTTGCAAAAGCATTTGGAGTATCTTCCTCCACAATATAGACCTTTGGCATAGGCAGATTTCCTTTTTGCGATAAATTTCTTACAATTGAGTATAATTCGGGCTGCTCGCTTTCAGTAACCGGAGTAGCATGATACATGGATAATACCATTTTATCGCTGAACCAATATGTGCCCATATTCATAACCGCCGCAAAGATAAGAGCTATAATCATCCCAGCCTCGCCACCGAGAAGTCCGCCGGCAACAATTAGGAGAACGGTCAATAAAAGCATTAAAATAAAAGTTTTAAAATAATTCATCTCTAAAACCACCGCCTTATATAAAAATATTTATAAATTTAATAAAGTTATAAAATTTATTTATCTTTATTCTATACAATAAACATTCTATTGCAATATTATATCACAAATTTTTTTTAAGCGGTAATTTTTTAGCTTATTTGATTATTCGTTAACGCAAACAAATCGTTCATATCTGTCTCGGCGGGAAGTTCGTCCAAACTTTTAAGATTAAACATCTCTAAAAAAAAGTTAGTCGTTTTATACATCAGCGGTTTTCCTATTACATCTTTTTTTCCTGCAATCCTTATTAGATTTTTATCCAGCAGAAATCTGATAACATTGCTTGAATCAACGCCTCTTATCTGTTCTATTTCACTTCGTATAACAGGCTGTTTGTATGCAATTACGGCTAAAGTTTCCAGCTGAACTTTTGTGAATTTTTGAAGTTTTACAGCCAAAAAATCAGAAATAACCATATAATGTTCTGCTTTAGTTTTAAAACTCAGATATCCGCCGTTTTCAGACAGATATATTCCGTGACTTCTTTTTTCGTTAAATTCAATTTTAATAAAACCTACCGCCTCTTTAATCTTTTTTTTAATTATTAAAGGATCTTGCTGCTCGGCAAATTGTTTTGTTATTAAAATTTCAAAAAGCTTAGAATAGGGAACCGGCTCTCCTGACGTAAAAATTATAGCTTCTACCGCCGATTGAAGTTCATTTATGTCGGATAAATATTCTGTCATAATTGAGAATCAACGCTTTCCGTTCAGCTTTCGCTATTTATATACTTTTATATAATCAATTTTATATAATTCTATACGCTTTTATATAATTCTATAAATAAATCAATATGGTGTATATTACATTATTATTACATTATAATAAAATGCCGACGCATTAACTTTACTTGGAATAAAGACCTACTTTCAATGAGTCGAACCAGTTTAAAAAATTATTAACCATATCTTTGCCTTTAAAAATTAAACCATGCTGAGGAGCGATAGTCTCGATATCTAATTTTGACACCCTTTCTATCCATGCCTTTTTTGCTTCCATTGAACCCATAAATCTTTGATGAAACCACTCCATATATTTTATATGGTCGTTAAAATTGTTAACGAAAATATTTCTGCCTTTTTTTGTTTTTAAATCTTCCTTAGGCATTAATCCTGCGCCGATATCTCCCGTAAATAAAATTTTTGAAATAGGATCGTAAAGATTTAAATGACCTGGGGAATGAAGATAATGGGCCGGAATAATTTCAAAAGAATAATCTTTGGTCATGTTAAATTTCATGCCGTTATCCTCGATCATTATCATATTGCTCGGCTGAACACCGTAATGCGTTATAAATGTCGACCATATCCTGTCAATAATTACTTTGGCTTCAGTAATAGAAACCCATAAAGCTAACGATGAATTAACGTCGGGGTCCTGATGAGAACAAAAAAAATATTTAACATCTGACATTCTTATTTCGCCGGCTAAAGAGGAAGAAACGGCGGAAAACATCTCTATTCCGCCCGGATCCAGCACGCATCCGACTTTATCATGAACGATTAAATATTGATTTGTATCAATTATATATTCCGGTCTGTCAGTATCTTTGCCAAAATATAAAAACCTGTGATTATCATCTTCGTATAATGTTTCAGTGATCATCAGAAATCTCCTAAATTATAATCAGTATTATAATTCTTAATATTATAATGTAAAATTAATATCATTTTTTTATTGCCTTCCGTTGTCGTTTCCATGTTTTATTTGCTTTTAAAATTTCTATCGGCAATTTTGGATATTAGCACTATATATGTTATTATATATATGCTATTGTGTATGTTATTTTATATATCTATATCATATATGATCATATATTATCCTATACGATCCTATATGACATTACAAAAGTTTTGTAACTTATTCAAATGTTATATAAATAGTTTTAAGTTATTTTTTTAATTTAATTTTTTTGACAAATCTTCTTCAGTTCCTCTTCTATATTTTTAATAGTTTTCATTAACGTTTCATTAAGCTTATCATCAATACGCAGCGTATTATTGAGTTTGGCGCTGACTTTTCTTATACCGAATAGAACATTTGAAATTTCTTTAGTAGAACTGGAAGATTTCTCGGAAAGTTTTCTGACTTCGTCCGCAACAACTGCAAAACCTCTTCCCGCCTCTCCTGCCCTTGCCGCTTCAATGGCTGCGTTTAAAGCCAATAAATTAATCTGGTCGGTTATCGAAACTATAACGTTTAATATTTCATCGGTAAATAAAGTTAATTTATATAGTTCAACCGAATCCTGATATGTTTTTTGAAGCGTTGCAAATGAGCTTGAATATACTTCCGATAACGACTCTATATAATTTTTCGTATGACCGGTTCCATCCTGACATGATTTTAAAATATTATGCATAGTTTCTTTTATTTTTGCCAGTTCATCTGAATCAGATGCGCATGAATTTAAGAGATTATCTTTAGAAACCATATCCGATTCTAATTTTTTTATTTTTGAAGTTAATTCGTTAATTTGATTTTTGGAATTGTCTCTTAATGAATTTGTTTCACTCTCTTTATTAGATAAATCTTGACTTAATGCTTCATTTTTTTTTCTAAGTTCATCAATTTGCGAAACTAAATTTTGATAAGAACTTGTTGATAATATTTTCATAACACTCTCACCTTAATATTTATTTAAATAATTTTTCAAAATAGAAATATATTATAAAATATTTTTAAATGAAGCTTTTTGCCTTCAATTTAATAGCAGATAGAAATAGCAATCTTAGCTGATTAGAAAAATAATACAGAGATCTAATTTATTATTTATTAAATTAAATTAAAATAAAATAACCGTTAAAATAATTGAAAATAATAAAAATAATAGTTAAAATTAATTTTTTTCTATTATTATGTCTATAAAAACAAGCAAAAAAATAAAAAATACGACAAATATATATAAAAAGCAATAAATAATATAAAAGAATAATCAGATTAAAATAATAATAAAAATCAAATATTTTTTTTATATATTATAAAAAAATTTAAGATTTATTGCAACAATTATTTATTTTACAATTAAATCATAAATAACAAATAATATATTGTTTATTTTAATACTAATTGGCAAATTAAAAACTTCTTGCTTAATTTATTTGGATAATTCCGACTCAATTTCTAACTAAATGGAAAATTACCCGCCCTTACGGACGGGATAAATTAGAGGCGCTCAGGTTAAAAACCCGGAAATCTGGGAATTTTATTCAATTTTGAATTTTTATAATACCATCCCCAGAATTTTTTAAGCATATGACCTATTACTGGCAGCATAATTACTTTTTCTTTTTTAGCGTCTCTATAAACATAAGCCGCTCCTTTACCGTTATCCATAACGCAGAGAACATGGACATGTTCTTCATATCCTTTATAATTATTACTGCCTGTTTCTTTTTCATTTATATTATATGCAGCTATCTTAGCCATTAATTCTGCAACATGCCCCTGCTTTGCTTTAAACGCAGGCCCTGCTAGATTGGCAGAATCTCCAATAGCATAAACATTTTCGTAACCTTCTGCTTTTAAATTATCGTCAATTTTTATAAAACCGGCTTCGGTCAACGGCAATTCCGATGATGAAAATATTTCATGAATGCTCCCTGCAGGCACAAAAACCGTCAAGTCGCTGTTTAATTTAGAATCATCTTCAAAAATAATTCCGTCTTTAACAAATTCTTTTATCTTTTTTCCAAAATATTTTTTTATTTTAAGATTTTCATAAAATTCGTTTAACATATTATAAGCTTTGTCACCTAATCTTTTCCCCGGAGTATCCATCGGAGCAAAAATATTTAACTCAAAATTATCTCTAATTCCTTTTTTTCTTAATAGGTTGTCAAAATTAAAAAGGAGTTCAAAAGCAGGGCCGCCTCTCATAGCGGAAGGGTCTTTAGGATTTCCTCCTATGCCTATTGATATTTTCCCTTTTTTAGATTTAATTAATTCATCCATTTTCTGTTTTATTTTGAGAGATTCTTCGGGAATCCCGCAAATTGAATATGTATTTTCGATCCCTTTAGGTTTAGCTTTTCCTGCTCCGACGGCAACAACTAAATAATCAAAATTATAAGAAGCATTTTTCCCTATAACTTTATTATTTTTAGGGTCTATTTTTGTAATTTCATCCATGACAAAATTAAACTTATGAACGGCGCTTAATTTATTTAATGATAATTTAGCATCTTCAAAATTTAATCCGCCTGTGGGTATCCATATAGAAATAGGATAGATATACATATAGTCTCTGTTGCTGACCATAGTTACGTCAAAATTAAATTTTTTAAGCTGTATAGCTGCCTCAACCCCGGCAAAACCTCCGCCTATAATAAGAACTTTTTTCATAACAATATCTCCATAAAATTTTTAAATTATTTAATTTGATTATTATCTTATTCTTTTTTATTTCATTTTTAATATATTATATATACTTTACATATCACATAACTGTTTTGCTTTTAAATATTACATTTCTATATATGAATATATCAATTTATATATAATTATATTATATTTTGAAAAATAAAACAAAACAAAATTTTTCTTCTTTTATTTATTAGTAATTTTTTCAACTATTGAAATTGCGCATTTTACCCCATCCATAGCACTTGTTATAATACCTCCTGAATACCCTGAACCTTCCCCGCAAGGATAAATGCCTTCAACATTTATCGACTGAAAATCTTTATTTCTTAAAATACGAACTGGCGAAGAAGTACCGGCTTCAATTCCGGTTAAAACAGAATTACCGATAAATCCGTGAAATTTTTCATTAAATTCGGTTAATGTCCCTGCTAATTTGATATTTATAAATTCAGGTAATAATTTAAAAAGTTCATAGCTGGTTACGGCAGGTCTATAGGAGGGAACAGGTATATCGGAACTATATTCAGTTCTGCAGGTTTTAATATTTTTAAAAAAATTTTCATATTTATAATTATAATTCTTAGAAATATCCTCTATATATTCTGCCGTATATTGAAAAGGAGCGGAAAATGAATCGCCGCCGGCGATAAATGCTTTTTTTTCCAAGTCTCGTCTAAAATTAAGCATAGCCAAAGAACCGCTATTTTTATTCTCTTTGTTCCCATTATTCTCTTTATTTTGTCTATTATCTTTATCATTTATATTGTCTGCCGTATTGTCAGGTAAACCGCAATTATAGAACTTAGATAAATCTGCCGGCATAACAGTCGCAACAATTGCGCTGTTTGAATTTTCAAGATCTCTGCCGGAATAACTCATCCCGTTTATACAAAGATGTCCTTCTTCTGAACTTGAACCTACAACAACGCCTCCCGGACACATACAGAAAGAATATCCTCCGAATTTTTTTGAACTTAAATTATAATACAAGCCAGATAATTTTTGATTATCCCGTAACAAAATTCTATCTATAAATTCACGTTTATGTTCTATTCTGAACCCGATAGCAAAAGGCTTTTGTTCCATTTTTACACCTTTATCAAAAAGCATTGTGTAAAGTTTAAAATTATTTGCGCCTGCCGCTAAAATCAGATAATCGGTATTTATGGTTTCTTTATCTGTTATAATGCCGTCAAGTTTTAGATTAGTATATTCATATTCATATTGATTTTCATTTTCATTTTCATTTTGAAATTTATACAATGATTTTTTATTAACAATATTATTTCCTCCGCTATTGTTTTTATCAGAAATAATAATCTCTTTCAATTCTTCTTCAAATCGCAATTCTGCTCCGTTATTTATTAAATATTTTCTGATATTTTTAAGTATTTCAATTAATATATCGCTTCCTACATGCGGTCTATTCGCAGTTAAAATATTTTTATCCGCTCCCATCTGAACCAGAAAATTCATACAATAGCCTACATAATAGTCTTTTTTTCTTGTAGTAAGTTTTCCGTCAGAAAATGTGCCCGCCCCTCCTTCGCCGGAAACAACATTGCTTTGCGGATTAAACAGTGCGCTATTAAAAAATTGTTCTACATCTTTTTGTCTATCTTCAACTTTTTTGCCTTTTTCTATAATAACCGGTTTTATGCCGTTTTTTAATAATTCGACTGCGGCAAAAATACCTGCAGGACCCATACCTATAATAACAACATTCGGTTTTCTTTGATTTATTTTATATAAATTCTTATTTGAAGAAGGTTTTATATCTGTTTTATCGTCTTCCGTTTCCGATATGTTATATATATTGTGATTATCGGCATTTAATTTTAATGTATCAAATGCAGATTTATGTTGATGTTTACGTTTATATTCCGCTTCTGATTCCAATAATGACATGTCGTCTGTGGGCAGTGCAGAGTCAAGCGCAGGCTCATTGGATAAATTTGTTGCGTTAAATTTATTATCGTCTTTCTTCTCATGCAGCGTTAAGCAATTCAGATAATATATTTCTTTTTCCTTTTCAGATGCAATTCTTGCTTTAATCCCCGATTTAAATAACAAATCAAGTATATAATCCTCTATACTGCCAATCTTTTTACCTTTTATGCTTAATTCTTTCGCATCCGGTTTACTTTCTATAATTTCTAATGCAAATAAAAATACAGATTTACTAATTTTCTGCCTTAAATCTAACGACTTTTTAATTATTATTATCTTAAATGCATCTGAATAATCATTAATAAAACTTGCGTTATATTCAGAGAGCCTCTTTATAATAGCCGTACGAATAATATCTTCTTCTAATTCCAATCCATTGGCGGTATCATTGCCGCTGCCGTTATTATTATAAACTTTATTTTTATTATCTGTGCAAGTCTTACCATATTTATTTAATCTCGACATTTCAATCTTAAAATCATGAACTATTATCATAAAGTTTTATAATATTTCCAAAATAGATATACTTAATTTAACTAATTGTTTTATTTATTATTTAATTATTTAATTATTTAATTATTTATTTAATTAATTAATTAAATCAGTTTTTTTTGCTTATTAACTGGCTGTTAGGCATAATATTGACTGCAGGCACAGCTTCTTCGGCTAACTCTTTCTGGGATAATTTTACGGCATTTTTAAGCGGGATAAGCATGACCGGACATATTGAATTTTTTGATATTGAAAATGATACAGAACCGAAAGCAAGTTCTTTAAAACCGATTTTTTGATGAGTGCCTATAACAATCAAATCAACGGCATTTTTTTTTGAAAAATTTATAATTTCAATATGAGGTATTCCTCTGGACACTATAATTTCATAATTTAAAAAATATAAACCGCTTTCTTTTATTATATTTTCAATATTATTAACAACATTTTTCTTGTCAGATTCTATCTGTCTCTCTTTAGAATTAATAAAAGAAAAAGCGCCCGCCGTATTAACGGGAATTATATGCATGATATAAAAATGAGCGGCGCTTTCTCTAAACAAAGAAACAGCGGAAGTGAGCACGTACGAACTTTCAAAATTTAAATTTATGCCTATTATAATCTTTTTTGAAGAAATAATACCTTCATTCTCTAATTTTGTTTTCATAATTTAATATTATACAACATTTTATAGAGTTTGACGGATAATATTTAATATAACTTTACCGCTAATTAAGATAATAAGAAAAGAACATAATGGCAATATATATCTTTAATCCTGCAATAGAAAGTTATCTTTTGCTTAACCGAACAAAGAAATGCATAAATATTTTCTATTGCAGGATTAAGGTATATTAACAAATGATGAATATTGTCAATACTAATCGTAAAATAATAGTAATATATTAACAACGGCAAATGTTATCAATATTAATCATGATGTAAAAATTTGTCAGCCTGAACGGCATCATGCTTTTTAATATACTCCATTAACATGGCTGCATGTTCTTTTTCTTCGTCTCTGTTGTGCGCCAAAATCTTTTTCAATTCATCATCGCCTGTAAGCTCAAATCTTTCTTGATACCAATTAATTGCCTGAAATTCCTCTATTAAAGACTGCCTTGCCATTTCTAAATTTTTAGTTTCCTCGGTTAAGTCTAAATCTTCATATCCTGCGCACATAATAATTTCTCCTTTTTAATTATAAATGTTTAGTTGTAAAATAAAATTAGAATTAAGTGATTTGAAAAAAATATAACTAATAAATAAATTACATTAATAATTACATTAATTAAAAAAATAAAGTTAATAAAAAGTTAATAAAATAAATACGGTCTGCCATTAATTGCCTAATTAAGCTAATTAAAATATTCTCTAATTACCGATATATTTTATCTTATAAATAAAATACTTTCAATAAATTAAAAATTATGCTATATTTTCTACTGGTAATCCAGAAATGCGGCAGGATGGTTAAAAACTCCGCCAGGTCCGAAAGGAAGCAACGGTATTAATTCTGATTGTGCGCGTTCTCCTGGATTACCTTATTAATAAGTAAACAATAAATAAACCAAATTGAGCCGGATCAACCATTTGCGAAATTATTTTCATGGATTTGTCTTTTTTAAAAATTTTTAACGACAAGTTATTGCTTACAGGCAACGAAGCTGTCGCTTTTGGATGTTATAATGGTAAAACGTCAATTGCGGTAGGTTATCCCGGAACGCCCAGTTCAGAAATTCTTCCTTTTTTATCAAAATTCAAAGGTATTTATGTAAACTGGTCTATCAATGAAAAAACCGCTCTTGAAATTGCTATAGGAGCGTCTATAGGCTGGAAAAGAAGTCTTTTTACTACTAAGCACGTCGGTTTAAATGTTGCGTCAGACCCTTTTATGACATTATCGCTCACAGGCGTCAGAGGCGGCATTGTAATATTAACCGCCGACGACCCTAACATGCATAGTTCGCAAAACGAGCAGGATAACAGGTATTACGCTAAATTCGCAAAAGTTCCGCTGCTTGAGCCTTCTGACAGTCAGGAATGTTATTATTTTTCAAAAATAGCTTTCGACATAAGCGAAATTTTTGATACTCCTGTTTTAGTCAGAACTACCACAAGAATATCGCACTCAAGAAGCATAATAGATTTAAATAATAATACATATAACTCTATCGCATTTCCAGAGCGCCAAAAAGCTATGGAAGCGACAGATAGCGGAAATACAAAATATACAAAAAATATAGAAAAATTTGTTATGGTGCCGGTGTATGCAAGAAAAAGACATAAAACAGCCATTGACAGACTTAAAAAATTAAGAGAATTTTCAAATACTTCAGGATTAAATAAAATTGAATATAGCAATTTAAATTACGGAATTATAACAAGCGGGGTATCGTATCAATATGCAAAGGAAATTATGCCTGAAGCATCTTTTCTGAAGCTCTCGTTTTCTTATCCGCTGCCTGATGCGCTAATTAATGAATTTTGCTCAAAAGTTAAAAATGTAGTAGTTATTGAAGAACTCGAGTCTTTTATTGAAAATGAAATCAGTACGCTCGGCATAATGCTCAAAGGCAAAGATTTTTTTCCACAATTTGGCGAACTGACTCCTGACCTTGTAAGAGAAGGACTTATAAAAAACGGTTTTTTAGAAGGACGGTTTCAAAAAAATTTTGCGCCTGAACGGCTATCCTGCGAAAATTCTGATAATTCTGATAATTCTGATAATAATAATTATACCAACGTCAATAAAAATAAAGACAGTGCAATAAATAACGCAATAGATATTCCGCCAAGGCTTCCGGCATTATGCAGCGGCTGTCCGCATACTTCGGTATTTTACGCTTTAAAAAAATTAAGAGTCCCTGTAATGGGCGATATAGGATGCTATACGCTTGGCGCTTTACCGCCGCTTAGCGCAATGGACAGCTGTATATCTATGGGACTGGCTTTCGGTGCTGCCCAAGGTTTGTATCTGTCAAAATCTTCCGATAAAAAAGTTGCAGCCGTTATGGGCGACTCTACTTTTTTTCATTCAGGTATAACTTCTCTAATAGATGCAAAATACAACGACGCAATATTTACCGCAATTATTTTAGATAATTCCACGACTGCTATGACCGGCGGACAGGAACATCCCGGAACCGGAAAAAACCTTAATGATGCTATTATAGCCAATAAAATTGATATAAAAAAAATAGTAGAAGGGATAGGTATTACCGAAATTTACGATGTCGATTCCTATAATTACAATTCTACGTATAATACCCTTAAACATGCTTTAAGCACAAACACTCTCAATGTAATTATAACAAACAGACCTTGCGTTTTATATCCAAAAAAATTAGCGCCGGAAAATCAATTTAAAATAGATTCTGCCGGATGCATCGGCTGTGACTTGTGTATTTCGATTGGATGCCCTTCTATTGTAATATCTGATAAAATAACAGACAAAAATAAACCGGTGCCGACAATTGACTCTTCCTGTACCGGATGTTCAATATGCAGAGATATTTGCGTCTTTGGATTTATACATAATTAAAAATAATATTTAAAAATAAAAATATAACGTATGGAAACTAATCAAAGTATTTTGATTTGCGGAATAGGAGGGCAAGGCGTCGTCCTATCCGGTAAAATAATAAGTCTGAGCGCTTTTTATGAAAACTACGACGTTAAAACCTCGGAAGTGCACGGTATGTCTCAGAGAGGAGGCTCAGTATCAACGCATTTAAGATACGGCAATAAAATTTTTACTCCTTTAATACCTTTACACACTGCAGATATAATATTATCTTTTGATTTATATGAAACTCTTAGATATATAGATTATGCAAGTGAAAAAACAAAAATAATAACTGCTTCAATCGGAAAATATATCAGAAGGTCTTCTGCAAATCCTGTGAGCCTGCCATCTTTTAAATCAATTATAGATAAAATTACAATAGATTTTAATTTTAAAGATTTAATTACGGTAGATATAGGCAAAATTGCGCAGGAATTGGGGAATATAAAAGTCGCCAATACCATCCTTATCGGAGCATCTTCGCAATTTACTTATATACAGGAACAGACATGGCTTAATATTCTTAAGGAAAATGTGCCGGCTAACACAATAGATATAAATGAAAAGGCATTTTTGCTCGGACGTAAAATTTCAGCCTGACTGTTTGATAATAATTTTATTTTTATTGTATTTTATATTAAATTTGTATTAAACTATATAGTATGTTAGCTTAATTGTGCTATATTTATAATTTATACTATATCATAGAACATTTAAGTATGTTTATATTAAATTATAGAGAATCGTCAGTAAATTTGTAATAAATTATATAGTATTTTACATTATATTTTTTAATACGCAATTTATTTTTGTATATTAACCGTTTAAATATTAACTGTAATATCATCATAATCATAATATTATAATTATTTTTTAAAGGACAGTATATTTATGAACAAAAAAAGTATTCAGATAAACTATTTTGAAGAAAAATTAGAAACAATGCCTTCAGACGATCTAAATGTACTAATACTTGAAAGATTAAACAAAACATTAAAATATGTTTACAAAAACGTACCTTTTTATAAAGAACAATTTGATAAGGCAGGAGTTAATATAGATTTAATTAGAAGTACTAAAGATCTAAAAAATATCCCTTTTACTTTAAAAAGCGATCTTGTAAATAATTATCCATTCGGACTATTTTCGTCCAATTTAGATAAAATAATAAGAATACATGCTTCTTCAGGAACTACGGCAAAACCGATTATTGTATCTTATACTAAAAAAGATATAAAAGTATGGGCAGATTTAATGTCAAGGGTCTTTTACGCCTGCGGATTAAATAAAAACGATATTGCGCAAAATGCTTTCGGCTACGGTTTGTTTACCGGAGGACTCGGCTTTCATTACGGAGCCGAAAATATCGGAATGACGTTAGTGCCGATGTCAAGCGGATTTACCGAAAGACAATTTGCTATGATGAACGATCTCGGCGTTACAGTTTTATTTTGCACACCGTCATACGCACTTTTTTTATCCGAAGAACTCCCTAAATATATCAAAGATACCTCAAAGTTAAAATTAAAAAAAGGTATATTCGGCGCTGAACCGTGGTCTAATGAATTAAGACTGAAAATTGAAGGTATGCTTAATATTGACGCATATGATATCTATGGTTTAAGTGAACTTTTAGGTCCCGGTGTTGCCTATGAATGTGAATACAAAAACGGATTGCATATCAATGAAGACAATTTTTATCCTGAAATAATAGACCCCAAAACAGGCGACGTTCTTCCCGAAGGAGAGCTTGGAGAGTTGGTTCTGACAAACTTAAATCAGGAAGCTATGCCTTTAATAAGATACAGAACCCGCGATATTACGAGTCTAAACAGAGAAAAATGCAAATGCGGAAGAACTTTTGTAAGAATGAAAAAAATTAAAGGCAGAACGGACGATATGGTTATAATCAAAGGTGTAAATGTGTTTCCGTCGCAAATTGAATCAGCCGTGTTCAGTTTTGATTTTTTAGAGCCTGTTTACCTGATTGAACTGTATACGGACAATCTGTTGGATAAAATTAATATTCTTGTCGAAGCCAAATCTGAAATATACAATATGGGCGATAAAAAATTAGAAGAGATATCGGCTATGCTCCAGTATAAAATTCATGAACTTATCGGGGTAAAATCAAAAGTTACAATAGTTCCTCCAAAAACATTGGAAAGAAGCCAGGGAAAATCTAAAAGAGTCAAAGACCTGAGAAAAAAATTATAAACCTAAGTAATTAAAACAATAAAGTTTATTTTTAGCCAAACTTCATCATAATTATCAGCAGCTATCAACAACACATTGATATTACTATATTCATGGGGCAATAAAAATGTCTACGGGCTACTGAATAAAAAATAAAATATAACAATATTAATGGGTTATAATTTTAGAATCATAAAAGCGGTAAAGTTGGGTTAGATATTTGCAACGCAGTGTATAATAGTATGCGCAATAAATAAATAGCGCCGCGTTCGCTAATGTTTACGGATCACGAAACTTTTTTGGCAAATAATTTAAGAAAACCGGCAGATGTTTTGATTGCCTGAGGTAAAATTATATTTAAAGATTTAAAATAGTCGGCCGACTTTGATGCATAAAGCAGCTCTGGCAAATATTTTGAAGAATTATGAGCATTGTAGTCAACCCATCCGAAAGCCGACTGGTCATTATAATGTCCTTTTAAAGATTCAAATTTATACGTACCGTTCTCAAGCCCGATAGATAAATCAAGATAATTTGCCGACATCCATCTTTCGAAATGAATATGTTTTTTCAATGCGAGATTTGTAGTATGAAACGGAATGCACAAATCCTGCACTAGATGAGTAGCGCCGCCCAATGCAATAAATGAACTTTTAATATTTCCTTTTTTCCACGAAGAAACGGCAATATTAAAAAGCTGCGCGCATTTTGTCCCCGCGTCTGAGAATCCCCTGACATAGCCTGCATGAGAGTGAGGATAAAGATAATGTCCTCCAAACCAGTGAACCCTGAACTTTTTAATCGCAAGCCTGTCAATTATATAAGAACCCCTCTGCATTAGCAGGATACGCTCGTCAAAACCCAGCGGAGATATCTTGCAATCGAATAGTTTATTGATAACATCAAACTTCGAGTCATTATATAAAACGCTTATAGTCTTATCAATACAATAACTGTGTAATTTTGGCTGCATAATATTATATATTATACCACATTAAATTAAATATAATCTGCACGGCACTATAACCTTAATCCTGCAATAGAAAGTTATCTGCTCGGAAAAGGTGTCAGATTAATTTTTTTGCAAATATTTTCTTTGTTAATTGAACTATTCCATATGCAAAAAAATAAAATCTGACACCTTTTCCTTATATTTCTGCAATAGAAAGTTATATTTTGCTTAACCGAGCAAAGAAATGCATAAATATTTTCTATTGCAGGATTAAGGTATAAGACGCAGCAAACACAGACCTGCCGCACATATTATATTTAATTTTATATTTCGTTGTATTATATTGCATTATGAGTTATATGATTCCATAGCTTTACTCAAAAAAATACTTTCAGGAACAGCCCCTAAAACCTCTCCGTTATCATTCATAACCGTCTTAGGTACGCTGCTGACCTCATATTTGTCTGCTAAATTAACAAACTCCTGAACCTCTATTACTTCTGCGGTAATATAATCGTTTACCATTGCAAATGCGTATGCGAGAACCGCCGCCGGCGGACAATGAGGTCAGGTAGGTGTTATAAAAACTTGTATGTTAAACGGCTTTATTATTTCCTTGAGCTTAGTCAAAGTATTTTCACTCAGATTGGCAGTTTTATTTGATACGTTTTTTATAGCCGTTATTATGGTCGTAAACTCATGACCTGCCGGCATTCCGTAAAATCTTATGCCGTAATCTTTATCGTCTCCTGCAATAATAATAGCAGGAGTTCTTTTAACCGCATATGTCTTAACTGCATCTTTATCTTTGTCAAAATCATATTCGATGAGAGAAATTTTATCGCTGAGCGACGACAATTCAGTAAGTATCTCCCTTGTTTCGTTGCAATACAAGCAGGCATCTTCAGATTTAAAAAAAATTATTTTAATGTTTTCTTTTAATTTTTCAGAAAAATCTTTTTTAAGATACGCAGCATCTTCTTTAGATAAAAGAGCCATTTTGTCTCCTTATTAATATTTTAAACTATATTTAACTGTTTTAATTTTAAAACCATAACATATATCATACGATGTTATCTCATATCATATCATACAACATTAACCAAATAGCATAATAACCAATAATAACAGATGTAATGGTCACAAATAATACATTTTTCTATATGTTAACATTATTTCTTTAAAAAAACAATATTAAAAATTAAAATAAATAAATTCTGAATCGAAATATTTCATTTATATATCATACTAAAAATTTCAATTAAAAATTGATTTTTAATAATTTATAATATAATATAGTCAAATAACGACAGTCAAAATTGATGATAATAAAATTAATTAAAACTTTAAACAGGTGTATAATGCTTAAAAATAAAAGTTTTTCAATTTTCCAGCTTTTAACGGGTACAGCTTTTATATTTATTTTTTCTTTCGCATTATTTAATTCTGCATATGCTCTGTCCTACGCTTCTATTAAAAATAACAACGGTACTAAAAATATAGGCGGTAAGTTAAACAAAAAGTATTATGCCGAGAACAAAAAATATGTCATTTTAAATCTTTCATCTGACCTTAAAGGTTATATAGATAAAAAGAATCAAAAGGTGTACTATTATTACGCTAAAACTAAACAATATTATTATTGGAATGAAGGAATATGGTTTAATTCTAAACATTTAAACAATATTTTTAAAATTACAAGACAGACTAGAATACCGGCACCATTGAAACACGGTCCGCTGCTTAGAGTTAAAAGAAAAAAAATACCGGCGGGATTTGCAGCTTTAAAAGTGCCGCCTAAGTCAGTCTCTAAAAAATTGCCTAATGCTGCGACTCAGCATTTATATAATTTTCCGCTGACATTACACGGATTGGTTATTTATCAAAAAAAGTTTAATCTAAACGATTAGCTTAAGACTTATGCTATAAAACGAAATGTAAATAATATATAAAGCGAAGCATATAGTTTTCTAAGATTATGATATAATAATAATATAAGACATACAATAGGTATGTAATGCAATAATGCTATATATTAGAACTGTGTAAAACTGCAAAAACGTAGAACACAAAAATTGTCCAGAATAATAGTATAGCTATAAATAGAACATAAAAATAAAAAAATAGAAATAATTTAAAACAAGCACTAAAAACAAACATAGATAAATAGATAAAAATAAAGCAAAATTAGATAGAATAAAGCTGAAATAATAAATAGCCGAGTAAAAAAACAATAATTTAATTATGAAATTTTTTAATATTTTACAATATCCCGACCCGAAACTCAGGATAAAGGCTCAGAACGTAACCAAGGACGAACTCAAAAGCATAGAAGAACTGGCAAAAGATATAGCATATACGATGTATAAAGCTGAAGGGGTTGGTCTTGCAGCAACGCAGGTAGGAATAAACAAAAGGATAATTGCAATCGATGTCGGTAAAAAACTTGATGCAAATTGCGAAAATTTTTTAAAAGACAGAGATATTCTCTTTCTGAATAAAAATCTTATAATTGCAATTAATCCTGAAATAATATACAGAGAAGGTAAAATTATTCACGAAGAGGGATGCCTGTCTATACCGGGATTCAATGCAGATATTGAAAGATCTAAAAACATTAAAGTAAGAGCCGTAGGATTAGACGGAAAAGAATTTATTACAGAATCCGAAGGTATATTATCCATAGCTTTTCAACATGAAATTGACCATCTTGACGGCGTTCTTTTTATTGATAAAGCCTCTCCTCTTAAAAGAACATTGTATAACGCAAAACTTAAAAAATTAAAATTTGAAGAAAAAGCGCATTAGTATGGATTATAATATTAATAATATTAAGCCCATGAAGGTTGTTTTTATGGGAACTCCTGAAATTGCAGCAAATTCCTTAATATCTATAATTGAATTAACAAAAAAGAATATTATTGAATTACAGTGCGTATATACAAAACCTGAAACATGGAACGCAAAAAAATCCCAATATATAAAATCTCCCGTCAGTATTATAAGCGAAAAATACGATATACCGGTAAGAACTCCTAAAACCCTTAAGAATAATGGAGATGAAATAGATTATCTTGCGGATATCAAACCGGATTTAATTATTGTTGTTGCTTACGGTCTGATTCTACCTGAAAAGATTCTAAATATACCATTATACGGCGCTATAAATCTCCACCCTTCTATTCTGCCTGACCTGAGGGGTCCCAGTCCAATCCATTACGCCATACTTGAAAATCTTAAATTTACAGGGATTTCTATAATGGCATTAGACGAAAGAATGGATACAGGTCCGATTATGGCTCAGATGAAAATTCCGATTGCTAAAGATGAATACTTTAACGAATTGTACTCTAAAGTTTCAAAGGAAGGTGCGTATATTTTGTCTGATATAGTAAAAACGCTGAGTTTCATTCACGCTATAGATGATATCCATTTAAATAAAAAATATAAAAAAATTTTTACCTACGCTTCGCCCCAATCCGGTTCAATACTATACCGAAAAGATTACAGGCAATATTTAACCGTAACAGATAAAATAGATAACGAAACTAAAAAAATTAATTTTAAACTTGACGAGCCAGATTTGATTTATTCTAAAATCAGAACATTCTCTCAATCCGATAACGCATATTTTATTTTTGAAAAAAAAACGATAAAAATTATAAAAGCTAATCTTATAATAATAAAAGAACAATTAAAAATGTGCGGCGAAAATAACGAAAATATAGATAAAGATAATTTAAAAATAATATATATTAAACCAAAACACAATTATTGCGAATTTTTAAACGAAGATTTAAATACAAATCAACAGATAATATACAATAAACTGTCATCAGAATTACTGCCTGACAAAATAAATGAAATATCAGCCAAAAAAAATAATTGCAATAATATATTTACTCAAAACAGCGGCAACAGTAAAGACAATATGCCATTAAATATATCGTCAAAACAAGAAAACGGGTGCGGACATGACTTAATTTACAAACCCGGCACGGTAGTAATAGCCGATAAATCCGGTTTAGTTGTAAGCACATTAGAAAAAGGCGTTTATTTAGAATTATTAGAATTAAAGCCTGAAAGCAAGAAATCAATGAATTATGTCGATTTCATCAATGGAACAAGGATTATTCCTGGCATCGCACTGCAATAATGCAATAAATAACAAATATTGTTTAACTACTTGTTTAACCACTTTAAATGTCAATAAAAAAAGAACATGTTTATTTTATAAAAACCATAGCAATAGCATCTATTGCGCTGCTTGTTTTATCGTCAATTCTTTTCTGGCTTATTTCTGGCGGACTTGAAAAATTAAATCCAGATTTGCCGTTCTTAATTTTTATCTTAATAATTTCTATATTTTTCCTATTTATAGCTATATTTATAATCAGTTTAATATATAATGATAATAAAAATAAATTATTTTTCGTTAATTTTACACGTTATGTATTAATAAAAATATTATATCCTGCCGCAGTTCTAATATCGTCAATTTTCCGCATAGACAGAAATAAAATGCAGCGCTCGTTTATCGCAATAAATAATTCGCTACTCTTTTCTATCGGAAAGCAGGTTCCGCACAACAGAATATTAATTCTTTTGCCCCATTGTCTTCAGCTGCATAATTGTAAGGCAAAAATTACGGAAGATATTCACCATTGTCTTGATTGCGGCAAATGTAATATTAAAGAGCTTAATGTTTTAGGCGATAAAAAAGGAATTGATATAGCTGTGGCAACCGGAGGAACATTAGCCAGAAGGGTATTGGAAGAGAAAAGACCGAAAATTGTTATCGCCGTCGCCTGCGAACGTGATCTGTCGTCCGGAATACTGGACGCTTTTCCATTACACGTTTACGGATTGATAAATATAAGACCTAATGGACCGTGCAGAGATACGCAGGTGGATGTAGCGGCGCTTAATATTTTAATAGAAAAAATAACAGCTTAATTTTATAAGTTGAAGATATGACATTAATGATAGAAGAAGACGATTGTAACAGGTTAACAGAAAACAGGCAGTGTGATGATGGGGCGCATGGCGGAAATCTATTTGAAGGATTCGGTCAAAATGATTACGACATTTTAAATATTTTTAATGAGGCTAAAAAAAAAATAGATTTTTCGGCAAATATAAATTCGTTAGGTTTAAGTAAAAATGCCTTATGTATTTTAAAAAATACAAAATTACTGAAATTTTTAATTGAAAATTATCCGGAAATTTATCCTGAAAGATTAATAAACAAACTCAGCGATTATCATTGTGTCCAAAGCGGTAATATATTTATCGGTGCCGGAGCAACAGACTTAATTTATAAAATATTATCCGTATTTCAACCCGAAAATGCGCTTATAGCAGAACCGTCGTTTTCCGAGTACGAACGAGCTTGCAGAGCCTTTAATATAAATACAGTGCATCAATGTACGCTTCTCGAAGATAGTTTCAAACTGATAAACGGCAGTTTGACTGAATTTATTGAGAAAATAAACAAGTTAAACGAGCGCGATTTAATATTTATAGCAAGTCCGTCAAATCCCGCAGGAGTAATCACGCCCGTAAATACCGTCATAGAGATTCTAAAAATATGCAAAAAGAAAAACATATATTTAATATTAGATGAATCCTTTATGGATTTTAAAGAAGAATATTCATCTAAACATCTGATAGAAAAATTTGACAACTTAATTGTTTTACGTTCTTTGACAAAATTTTTTGCAATACCCGGAGAAAGATTAGGTTATATAGTAAGCTGCGAAAAAAATATTTTAAATATGTCAAAAAATAACACTCCGTGGAGCATAGGCGGACTCGCCTCGGCTTTGGCTGTTTCTTCGCTATCTGACACAGGATATATTGAAAATTCAGTGAAATATATTAACAAATTAAAAAAAGAAATGTATAACGATATTATGAGATTGAAAATTTTTGAAATTATAAACGGAGAAGCAAATTTTTTACTTTTAAAAATCAAAACCGGCTATCATCTTGACAATACCAATAATAATAATAACAATAATCATCATCAACATCAATTAAGCAGCGCATTAACTATTAAAGATTATTTATTTAATAAAGGCATATTAATAAGATACGCCGGCAATTACCGCTGTTTAGACGGCAGTTTTTTCAGGATAGCGGTTAAAACAAGGAAAGATAATAAAATTCTGATAAGTGAATTAAAAAAAATAGAGATATAAAGGATATAAAGAATTAAACGGAGGGGGAGATAATAAAATTTTGATAAGTGAATTAAAAAAATATATAGAATGCGTATAGATTATATATAAAATATATATAGAATACATATGGAATATATATAATCAAACTGAATGATGAAAATGTTCATAAATTATTTTAGCGATTTTTGAATTGACGCATTTTGACAGATCTTCTGCTTGCAGCTGTTTAATATTATTTACGTCTCCGAATGAATCTATAAGTTTTTTATACGACGATAAACCTATCCCTTTAATATTTAAAAGTTCAGATGTCACAACGGCTTTCCTTTTTAAAGAGCTGTGAAATGTTACGGCAAATCTATGCGCTTCATCGCGTACAGACATTAAAAATAAAATTAAATTAGGCGGAATATTGACTTCATTTTTTCTATTAGGCAGATATATTTTATCTGTGAAATTTTTCTTATGAATACCGCCGGCTTCAAAATCAGCGCTTCTTTTATTAAGAGCCCTGCTGCCATTTTCTTTAACTTTGGCAATAGAGATTATGTCCGGCATGAGTTCTTCGCTGATATAATCTTTAAATTCTTTTTTTACTTCTGTAAACACGTTAAGCTGACCCTTCCCGCCGTCTGCCATAATCAAATCAGGCAGCGGATCGCTTCCGTCAACGGCATTTTTAAATCTTCTGGTCAGAACCTCGTACATCATCGCATAATCATCAGGAGTGTTTTTCGACCTTATTTTATATTTTCTGTATAAAGATGTTTCTTTTAAACCATCTTTAAAAACAGCCTTAGAGGCAACAGGATAAGTTCCTGAAATGTTGGATATATCGAAACATTCGATAACTTTCGGTATTTTTTGAAGATTTAAATGCCGCTTCAGAGATTCAAGCAATTTTTCATTATTGTTATGATTAATGCTTTCATATTTGTATATACTATTACCATTGCCGCCGATAATATTTTTTTCGTAAAAATTATTTTTTGCGTTATTTGAGGCTATCATAACGAGATTCTTATTTTTCTCATTATTAGGGATATTTAATTTAATTTTTTTTCCTAATGTTTTTTTAAAAAATTCTATTAATATATTTCTGTTTTCCGAGTTTATCGCGAAAGGAAGCAAGATTTCATCCGGAATTAAATTTATATTGTCGCTATTGCTTTTTGAAACATAATACTGGTCAATAAATGACGATATTATTTCTTCGTCCGTTAAATAAACATTTTTAAAATAATAATTTTTTGAATCTATCATTTTTCCGTTTCTTATCATTATCAAATCAATTACCGATACGTTATTTTCTGAATAACAACCGACAGCATCGATATTTTTTCCGCCTGATATAACCGTTGACTGACTTACAGAGATGATATGCAAACTGTTTATTTTGTCTCTTATTTTTATTGCGGCTTCAAAATTTTGTTCTTTTACGTACATATCCATCGTATTCTTTAAATCTCTAATTATCTGATTATTTTTACCCTGCAGCAGCATTTTTATTTCTTTTATTAAATTATTATAATCTTCTGAAGATATATAACCGCAGCATGGAGCAAAACATCTATCTATCTGATAATATACGCAAGGTTTATTCTTTGATGCAAATAATTTAAATTTAGTATCATTGCACGTTCTTATCTTAAATATTTTATTTATCATTTTGATAAAATCAGTTACAGCTTTTACGTTTGAATAAGGTCCAAAATATTCTCCTGAAGTTTTATCGTAAGAGCGGGTTTTTGTCAGATAAGGAAAATCTGACGGGTTCGGCTTGCGGCATAGATTTTTATTATTTTCATTGTTTTTTTTGTTTTCATTATTTTTATTGTTTAATTTATATGTAGGAGCTGAATTTGAATTATTTTTTGTAATTTTTAAATACGGGTATGTTTTGTCGTCTTTTAAATTTATATTGTATTTAGGCTTATAATTTTTTATCAGATTATTTTCAAGCAAAAATGCTTCTACTTCATTATTTACGACAATAGTTTCAAAGCTTTTAATTTTAGATACAAGATGTTCTGTTTTAATATCGGTTTTCTTATTGGAAAAATACTGAGAAACCCTCTTTTTAAGATTTTTAGCTTTGCCGACATAAATAACATCCCCTTCTATGTTTTTCATAAGATAAACACCCGGGGAATTAGATAAGGATTTTAGTCTGCTGATTAAATCATCGGTCATTGTTTAATTATCAATTTAAAAAAATATTAATACTGAACTTGCGAACTTGCATTTTTATTAATTACGCATATGGTAATAAAACTGATTATAACGATTTAAGAATTATCGATATTAATTACCAAACTTGCATTTTTATTAATTATACGGCATCAAGAAGGAGCATCTGTTTTTTAATAATATTTATTTCATCTCTTACACGGGCTGCTTCTTCAAAATTGAATTCTTTAGAATATTTTTTCATTAATCTTGATAAATTTTTTATTTTTTTTTCAGCCGCAGCTGCGCTTAAAACAACAATATTTTCTCCTCCTGCACCGCCTGAAGAATCTATATAATCCTGTTCAAAGATTGTAGTTAAAAGTTCTGCTATATTTTTTTTAATCGATTGAGGTGTAATATTGTTTTTATTATTGTAAGTTTCCTGTATTTTTCTTCTGCGTTCAGTCTCTGAAATTGCAAAAGCCATAGAATCGGTAATTTTATCGCCGTATAGTATAACATGTCCTTTAATATTTCTTGCAGCGCGTCCTATCGTCTGAACAAGCGAGGTTTTAGAGCGCAAAAATCCTTCTTTGTCTGCATCAAGTATACCTATCAGCTCTACTTCGGGAATATCAAGCCCCTCTCTTAAAAGATTGATACCGACAAGAACGTCAAATTCCCCGAGCCTTAACTCTCTGATAATTTTAAATCTTTCTAAAGAGGCTATATCCGAATGCAAATATTTAGCCTTCACTCCGCTGTCAAGCAAAAACTCCGATAGATCTTCAGATATTTTTTTAGTTAAAGTTGTAACTAAAACCCTTCCGCCTCCTTTAACCGTCTTTTTAATTTCGCTTATTATATCGTCAACCTGATTAGCGACGGGTCTAACCTCTACCTCAGGGTCTATAAGACCGGTAGGACGGATTATCTGCTCAATAACCTCAGAACTTACGCCAAGTTCGTAATCGGCGGGCGTAGCTGAAACAAACAGCATATTTTTTATATGAGAACTGAATTCGTCAAAATTTAACGGTCTGTTGTCAAGAGCGCACGGAAGCCTGAAGCCGTATTCGACTAATGTAGTTTTTCTTGATATATCTCCGTTGTACATTCCTCTTATCTGGGGTATACTTACATGAGATTCGTCAACAAATATAGTAAAATCTTCAGGAAAATAATCTAACAGCGTCGGCGGCGCTTCGCCTTTTTTTCTGCCTGTCAAATGTCTTGAATAATTTTCTATACCGGAACAATAGCCCATTTCTTCAATCATCTCTATATCGTAAAATGTTCTTTGTTCTAATCTCTGAGCCTCAACAAGTTTACCCATAGATTTCAATTCTAAAAGTCTGTCTGCAAGTTCTGCTCTAATTGACTTAATAGCATGTTTTAGAGTTGATTCGTCCGCAACATAATGCGACGCAGGATAAATAGCTGTTTTATTTAATTTTCTTATTATTTTACCTCTCAGCGGGTCAATTTCGGCAATCATTGAAATTTCGCTTCCAAAAAACTCGATTCTTATCGCAATTTCTTCTTCGTAAGCCGGAAAAACGTCAATCACATCGCCGCGAACTCTAAAAACACCTCTATGAAAATCTATATCATTTCTGTCATATCTTATTTCCGTCAGCTTGCTTAAAACTTCTTTCATTTCAATTTTCTGCCCTTTTTTAATTTCTAAGAGCATACTGCCGTACGTTTCAGGAGAACCGAGACCGTAAATACACGAAACGCTCGCTATAACAATGACATCTCTGCGCGATAAAATTGACCTAGTGGCAGAATGTTTCATTTTGTCTATCTGATCGTTTATAGAAGAATCTTTTTCTATATATAAATCTTTTGACGGAACATAAGCCTCAGGCTGGTAATAATCATAATAGCTTATGAAAAACTCAACTGCATTTTCGGGGAATAATGATTTAAATTCTGAATAAAGCTGCCCTGCGAGTGTTTTATTGGGAGCGATTATAAGCGCAGGTCTATCGAGTTCTTTAATAACATTTGCCATAGTAAATGTTTTTCCTGAACCTGTAACCCCGAGCAATGTCTGATACTTATAATTTTTATCTCTTATTCCTTCAAGTATTGATTCTATAGCCTTCGGCTGGTCTCCTGTCGGTTTAAAATCGGATACAAGATTAAATATTCCCATATATTATGTCTTTATGCATTTTTTATATTTTTATATTTTTATATTTATTATATTTCTTAAATTTTTTATATTTATTAAATTTTTTATTATATTTATTGCATTTATTGCATTATTTATTAAATTTTTATTATATTTTCATATTTATTAAATTTTTTATTTATTTTTATAAATTAGATAATATAATTAATAGCAAAATTTACGTTATACATTATATCGATATAAATATTTTAATATCTATATTTTTTTACGCTTAGGTTTCTTAAATATGCATTCGGAAGCTTCGCCCATATTATATATTCTTAACTTATGGCTCCTTGGAAATTCTCTTTTTAAGAGCTTTTTAAAAATATTGGTTAATTCATCAAAATTAGCCACATATTCTTCTTCAAAAAAACCTCTTTCCAGTAAGCAATACTCATCTTCTTCAGATTTTATAATATAAAATCCTCTGTCTCTTTTGTAGCTTCTGACATCATAATAATGCCCGACCGGCATGCTTTTTAATTTTTTTAAGAGACTGTCTATAAAAGTTTCTTTTGCAATCATTTTTATAATATATCGACTATATTTATTTTTTTATTTATTTTTTTTATTGCTTGTTATCTTTAATCAGGTTTTTAGCTATTTTGTCACATTGTTCATTATATAAATTATTAGAATGCCCTTTCACCCATATGCAATTTATTTTTAACGTATTATACAGAATATATATTTCCTGCCATATTTGCTTATGTTTAATATCTTTTTTCCATTGTTTTTTTGCCCAGTCGTGCATCCAGAACATCATACCGTCTAATGCGTATTTTGAATCAGAATAAAGATTTATAGCGATTTCCTTATTTTTAATTGATTTAAGAGCGTTTAAAACTGCGGATATTTCCATCTCCTGATTTGTAGTCCATTCTTTATATCCCGATATTATTTTTTCATTATCTTTGTATAATAATATAGCGGCGTAGGCTCCGGGACCCGGATTTTTGGAACAGGCTCCGTCTGTATAAATATTTATAATATCCATTTAATTTTTTTAAGATTTAATATACCGGCTAAGTCTAATTATACATTTTTATCCGCATGGGAGCAATATATTATATCTTTCGGAAAAGGTGTCAGATTAATTTTTTTGCAAATATTTTCTTTGCTAATTGAACTACTCCATATGCAAAAAAATAAAATCTGACACCTTTTCCTACACCAAAACCAAATCTGACACCTTTTCCTACACCTTTTCCTTATGACACCTTTTCCTTATATTTTGCTTAACCGAGCAAAGAAATGTATAAATATTTTCTATTGCAGGATTAAGGTATATCTCAAACCTTTATTTTAACAATATGACGTTATATTTATTTTATTAAATGAATTTTTATGCAATAACAATTATCGCAATAAAGTATTTTTACAAATTATAAATAAAATTTTGCTTGAATAATTTTTTTAAAAAAATAATAATAATGTATAATATTAAATAAGAATATGCACGATATTATTAAATTTAATAAAATTAAATAATAAAAAAATAATACAAAACTGCCATGATAAAATATAATATTAATATCACCCCCCCCCCCATTGCGATATGAACGATACAGAAAACAATGAAGATGCTCAGTCTTCAACATATTACTCTATTCCTTATTTATACAAAACATATCTGCGCAAATATCCGCCTTTAGCTAAAGAACTTGAATACGAACTGATAGAAAAAAGCAACGGCGGAGATAAAGAAGCGAGGGATTTGATAATTAAATCAAATATAAGCCTTGTCATAAGCGTGGCAAAAAAATTCACCGGAAGAGGCGTTCCTCTGGAAGATTTAATTGAAGAAGGCAATATAGGGCTTATAAAAGCTATAGGGAAATTTAATCCGGAAAGAGGATATAGATTCTCTACCTGCGCGGTATGGTGGATAAGACAATCTATTCAAAGAGGAATTTTAAATTTACATAATTTAATAAAAATACCGCTGCATAAATATGAAATATATTGCGATATAATAAAATCTAAAGCCGCATTTGAGGCAGACAATGAGAAAGAAGCGGATATCGAAGAGATAGCGGAACAGTCCGGCATAAACAGAATAAGGGTTGAAAAAATAATAAATCTGATACCGCGCATATCGTCCATAGATTCCTATGTATCCGATAATACCGAAAACGATAATCTGGCGCTTTCCGAAATAATAGGAGACGATGAAGAAAAAACATCGCCCTTGTCTATTATATGCAATAAAGAAAATTTGGAACTGTTAGACAAATGGCTGTCGTCTTTAGAGGAAAAAGAAAGATTTGCCGTAATCCTCAGATACGGACTCCACGAAGACGGCGAACCTATGACGCTTAAGAACATAGCCGCAATATTTAAATTGACGCCGGAAAGTATAAGACAGCTGGAAATGAAGGCAATGATAAAATTAAAAAAAATGGCGAATAATAAAATTTAGGCGGGTGCATTGCTGACATATCGGCAATAACTATTTATTTATTATAATTATTATAATTGCAGGATGATGCAATATTTCTCACGCTAAGGTTCAGGTTGAATAATCGGATAATATTTAACGTACAAAACGATTTTATGCATCTTTATTTAAAGCCTTAATCCTGCAATAGAAAATATTTATGCATTTCTTTGCTCGGTTAAGCAAAAGATAACTTTCTATTCCAGGATTAAAGTAAAGTCTTAGTAGCACAATATTAATTTTTTTTTACATAAAATTGAAACTTTCCGCCTTGTTCTGCAGATTCTACTAGTTCATTACCTGTTCTTTTGCACCATGCTGTCATATCGTTTTTTGAACCAGGATCGGTTGATATAACTTCCAGAATCTGACCCGAACTTAAACTGTCAATTTCTTTTTTTGTTTTAACTATGGGCATAGGACAGGATAATCCCGAAGCGTCCAAGGTTTTTGAAATATTTAACGGCATACCTATCACCTCCTTTTTTATTAAAATTTTAATTCAATAAATATTAAAAAGCTAGAGTTATATCGGACGTTGAAGCATCTTCCATATACATAGCTGCTCCGCCGTATTCAATACCGTCAATCAAGTCTTCTCTTTTAAATCCAAAAAGATCAACCGTCATTTGACATGCGATTAATTTAACTCCTGTTTCTTGACATAAGCTAATCAATTCAGGAATGGTCGCAACTCCGTGTTTTTTAATCATTGACTTCATCATAGAGGTAGCCATATTAGTCATGCCGGGGATTGCTCCTATAATATTAGGGACAGGCATCGGCATTGCAGGGTTGCCTAATGGAGCAACTTTTAAAGAAGTTGCGGCATCTTTTCTTAAAATGTTTAACCCATAAAATGTAAAGAATATAGTCGTCGGAATATCAAGCGTTGCAGCAGTAGAAGCAAGATAAGCGGCGGATAAGCCATATCTAAGTTAATTTTAATTTAATTGCAAACCGCCGCCTGACGTTTTATTATTATATTATTATTATATTATTATTATAGTTAATTTTAATTGACAAAAAATAATTAGCGTTATAAAAAAACAATAAGGCTTAGCAGCGGAATCAGGTTTGAATTAGAAACTTAACGCATGTCTAAAATCACGCTTCGCCCTGAATATATTTGACGCCGTAATTAATACACCATTTTGCTTTTTCTAATTCTTTACCGATATAGGCGGCGTGGGTCATCTCGGAAATTAATTCTTTTTCTATTATTGTTGAATAAATTGAATAAACGTCATCCCCTTCAATGACAGTTAATAATTCGTTATGGTAATTATAAAACTCAACTGTTATCCGCTTGTCTGCAAATGAGGGCATTATCACGAAATATCCTTTTTTGTCTAATTTTATCTTTTTCGGTTTTTTTGCAATTATTTTTTTTAGAGAAGGCAAAGCAAAAGTCTTATCAACAATTTCAGAGGGTTTTATAATTTCAAAGTCTTTCAAAAATTCGCTTATTTTAACCGCAATCTCACCTGCATCTTCGCAGCCTATCATGTTTATAACCTTAACCTGTTTTCTAAAATTTTCTACTTCTTCATAGCTTACATTTTTAAGAATCGGTTTTTTGCCGTTTGAACCGACAATCCTCATATTTTTATCAACGCCGTTTTCATATAAAGATATAAGCGATTGACCGCTGTAATGGCCTTGCGACTCTTTTCCCGCTACTATTAAATAATGCAGCGTTGGATTAGTTACTGTATTTTTTATAATTTTATCTATTCCGATATTTTCAGTTTCAGTTTTTCCTATAATGCAAAGTCCTTTCGGTTTTAACTTTGATAAATTGTCGTATAAATCTAAACTGGCAAGAGTAGATACAGCGATTGGACATCCTGTTCCGTCACAAAAATTATTATACTCGCCTGGAGAAACAGGCCATGAATTTAAAAATTCTAAAGAATTTACAGAATTTATGGAACCAGTCTGATTGGCAGGATTCTGAATTTGCAATATGAGCGCATCGGTCAGATAATTAGCAGCCGCGGCAGGATAACAGTGTTTACAGCCAAGACATGAATACTCGACTTGTTTTAGTTCTAACTTTAACTTTTCTACCTCATTTATTAAATCGTTCGAAGCATTGTTTCCTGTGAGCTTAAGATTTTCAATAACATCGTCTAAACCATAAATCATGCACCCGCATTTTTTACATTTTTTTAATTTTATAGCCCTAGAAAGTTCGCTCCTGATTTTATTATATACTTCATCTGTTTCTGTAATACCCTGTGTATCCATATCTTTAAATTCTATAAATTAAAAGTTATTTTTATCGAATAACGTTTTTTATTGTATATTAATTATACCAGTTTCTATAGCAACTATTTTTTTCTGTCGTCAGGATTATCCGAATCGCCCCCGCCGCAGTATAATTGCCATTGCAGCGTCCCCCCATATGGAGTATTCAGCCTGCAGACCTTCAGGTTTTCCATTATTATAATTAAATTATATTAAAATTTTTTGATATATTATATAATTAAATAACAAATTTTTTTAGACTAAACAGCGATATATACCGCTCCGGATTTAACCAATTTTGCAATTTCATAAACGCCGGCAGGCACTATCGTGGCATAATCCGGTACATCGCTGTCTTTGAGGTCAAACATATTCATTGCATTTCTGCAAACGTATATTTTTGTTTTTTCATTAAGACTGTCCCTAAGCTGATTTCTGAGCTGAGCGTGATGAAGAAGCGAAACTACCGAAGGTCCGAAAAATACGACGCTTATTTCTTCCGTATCTTCTATTGCAGACAAATTTTTAATTACGATAAATGAAAGAGCAGGCATTATCGTGCCGTTTGTAACCTGAATAACATATTTCATAAAAAACCTCCATAAAATTAACTTGCGGCGGAGAAACAGTTTCTCCGCCGAAGAATAAAGAAAATCCAGCAGTTTGTTTACGTATAAATATTTTATAGCAGGTGCAACATTGCAGTACTTGTTAAAGTGGATATCAGTGCATCATCTGCATTTTTTTCATCATTTGCTTACGCATCATCTGCATTTTTTTCATCCAGTTCATTTTAGCAAGTCTGTGATATAAGGATTGCTGCGAAGGATAAAGAACGCGGTAGCCTTTTATATGAAAAGGTATCATTTCATATCCAAGATATGTTTCTGCGTTACCCACAGCCTTAACGTCACTAATCAATTTGCTTATACTTGGATTATTCTGCATGGCATCCATTTTGTATTGTCTAAGGGCTTTTTTAAGCATCATTACGCCTTTTATTGTGTTATGCATCATCCCCATAGTAAGCATTTTTTCCTGTTTAAGCTGTGAAGAATTAAGATTAAAAGATTTAGCATGCATTAAAATCCAATGCGGACCCGGATGGAATTTATAAAAAATGGACGGAAATCCTAAAGAATGATGCATAAAAAACATTTCGGTCTTCATCATCTTAGCTTTACTCATCATCATGGCGTTTGATTTAGCAGTATTAAGACCTAAGAAAAATATTAGGGCTATCAATGTAAATAATGTAGCTTTTTTAATCATGGTCGAACCTCCGTTAAAGTAATTATTGTTAATTTATATTGCAACTCGTTAGTAAAGTATAACACATATGAAAAATTTTAATATGTCACTTAAGTGACATATTAAATATTCTTTAAATAAAATTAAAAAAAAATTCATTATAAGAAGAGCAAGTTAATTTGCTGTTAACTCAGCTATATTTTTTAGTTTTCTCAAATCTTTTATAACGATATTTTTTTTATCAAAACTAATAATCCCGTTATGTTTTAATTTGTCTAATGCTATTGTAGTTCTCTGTCTTGATGCCCCGATAAGATTTGAAATTTCTTCATGGGTTAATTTAATGTTTATTTGATAGCAGTCTTCAAATGTTAATCCTGAAGAAAGCGCTGAAATTTTTTTAATTCCAAAATTATTTGCCAAATAGATTAGAGTCTCCGCAATTCTTGCGTCTATGCTTTTATATGCCAATGATGTAATTTTTGTAGATATATATTTAAACCGCAATCCTATTAATTTTAAAATTTTATTGCCTATAGAAGGATAAAGACTTAATATCTTGTCAAAATCATCTTTTTTAAATTTACAAACTTCCGCATCTGTCAAAGCCTGAGCATTTTCAGCATTTAAAAAATCAAAGCTCTCCATGCCGTCAAATGAAAAATCGCCAAAATTACCAAAAATTTCATCAGGTTTTAAAATTTCTGTTATAAATTCCCTGCCGTGTTCTGTTGACAGCGATATTTTTATATGACCTTTTTTTAAAACATAAACATAGCTTGATTTTGATTCCTCTATGTATATAATGTCATTTTTTTTATAAATTTCCATTTTTGATAATTTATCTATCAAATCGATATCTCTTTTTGAAAGATTTTGAAAAATTTTCAAATTTTGCAATAACCAGAGTTTATTCATATTATCAATAAAGTAATATAAATTTAGGAAATTGTCTATTTATTTTATTTTTGCCAAATAATTTTATTAAATTCCAGCGGCGTTAAAACTTTAGGATGATAAGGTATAACGCGAAGGGTATAGTTATCAATAGGGCGATCATTCGGAACCTCGGTCTTATAAATAAATTCATTTATATATCCGGAAGCAGTGCCGATATTCGTCATTTCAGCCCTGAACTGCTCATCGTTTTCATCTCCAGACGCAAAAATTTCTACTTTAATATCCTGCGGTTTAACGGCTCCGAGCCGTATAGCGCACTTGACTTTATAATATTCCCCTTGTTTTTCAAAAACAGGTATTCCAATATGAATTTCGTTCCAGTTTTGTTCAAGTCTTTTCTTCCATTCATTGATAGTCAGAGCAAGTTCTCCGCCTGATGCATTTCTTTCCTCATATAAAGATGATAATGGAATGTAAGCTTTTTCAACATATTCTTTCATCATTCTGAATGTAGAATATTTCGGCGTAAGAAGAAACATGCTCTGCCTTATCTTTTCAATCCATTCCACCGGAACACCGTCTTTATTTCTATCAAAAAATTCAGGGACTATCGACTCCTCTAAAAGTTTATACAGTGATTCGGCATCCTCTTTGTCATTATTATAATATTCATCGGAAGAAGAATGTATACCGATAGCCCACCCCAGTTCTTCAGAGTAGGCTTCTGCCCACCAGCCGTCAAGAATGGAACAGTTAAGCCCTCCATTTGCAATTATTTTCATTCCGCTGGTTCCGCTGGCTTCAAGCGGACGCCTCGGGTTATTAATCCATAAATCTATACCACCCACTATTTTTTGCGCAATATCCATATCATAATCTGACAAGAAAAAAACCGTATTACGGATTTCGGGGTCCTGAGCAAACTGTACCCATTCTTTAATTAATAGTTTTCCAGTGAAATCGCCTGGATGAGCCTTTCCGCTGATCAAGATACGCACAGGTCTATTTTGACTTTTAAGAATATTTTTAAGTCTTGTTTTGTCGTACAATAGAAGGGTCGGTCTTTTGTATCCCGTGAATCTGCGAGCTAAACCGATATACAAGGCATTAGGATCAAGAAATGAAGGCTCCTGATTAATATGACAGCAGCCTTTCATTTTAGTTATATGATTTTTAATATCGTCGAGCATGTTAATCTTATTATTCATTCTGAATTCCCAGATTTCCGCGTCAGTCATTTTATTAATGACATCAAACGATTTTTGGGAACATTTTTCTATTAATGACTTTGTATCATTTTTAGTCAATAATTTTTCGGATATGCTTGAAATCCATGTAGGCGTATGAACCCCGTTAGTAATATAAGTAACCGGCACCTCTTTTATCGGCTGCCTCTCAAATAATCCGGAAAATAAATTCCTGCTTACTTCGCCGTGGATTTTACTTACCCCGTTAATAAAACCGCTTCCCCGTATGGCTAAATATGCCATATTAAAAGGTTCAGAAGAATTTCCAGGTGAAACTTTACCCA
This sequence comes from Candidatus Acididesulfobacter guangdongensis, assembly GCA_004195045.1. Taxonomy (NCBI): domain Bacteria; phylum Candidatus Acidulodesulfobacteriota; order Candidatus Acidulidesulfobacterales; family Candidatus Acidulidesulfobacteraceae; genus Candidatus Acidulidesulfobacter; species Candidatus Acidulidesulfobacter guangdongensis. The sequence continues at coordinate 139,722 of SGBC01000004.1, read as the reverse complement.
TATTAATAAATTCTTCGTCCGTAATTCCGCATCTTTGTATATAATATGAAAGATAATTGCGGATAAGCGCCGGTTCAAAGGTGTCAAAACCTGCCTGCACAGGGGTATGAGTGGTAAAAATATTACCCGCTCTTGTAACAGTCAGCGCTTGCCAGAAATCCGCAGTATTATTATCCTGCATCCAAGTATATGCGCGTTCAAGCACAACAAAAGCCGCATGTCCCTCATTCATATGACAAATGTTTACATCAACGCCGAGTGCTCTGAGAACTTTAAAACCGCCGATTCCAAGAATAATTTCTTGAATCAATCTGATTTCTCTGCCTGCCTCGTATAAATCTCCGGTAATTCCTCTATCTATTGAAAGATTTACAGGATCATTAGAATCAAGCAAATATAAAGGCGTGTTTCCTATTTTTGCTATCCATACCCTTAGCATGACGGTTCTATCCGGCAACGTTACAGAGACGCGCAGCCATTCGCCTGATTTATTTCTGCATGGCATAACGGGAAGGGAGTGCGGGTCATTATAGGGATAGACTTCAATTTGTTCGGAAGAGCTGTTGATTATTTGGCGAAAATACCCTCTTTGATACATAAGACCAATACCTGCAAGGGGCACTCCTAAATCTTCGGCAGTTTTTAAATAGTCGCCTGCAAGTATTCCAAGACCGCCGGCATAAAGCGGAAGAGATTCGTCTAATCCAAATTCCATGCTGAAATAAGCAACTGTTTTAAGATGATTTTCTTTATAATTTTCTTTAAACCAACCAATGGCGTTATCCGTCTTTACCCAGTCGTGTTTTATCTGATTAAAATTTTTCATAAAATCAGCGTTTGAAGATAATTTTTTTAAATCATCTAAAGATACCGTTTGCAGAATCAACCATGGATTATGCGTTAAATACCACAGAGTAGGGTCTATTGTTTTAAAAAGTTCATCGGCATCATGATTATACGTCCAGCGGAGGTCAAAGACAATATCGTTAAGAAATTCAAGTCCTGCAGGTAAATTACGAGTCAAATAATGTTCAAGCATAATTCCTCCGGTTGTATCTATATTATACTATATAAATGTAGATGCTTCTATATTTTTTATTTTTGTGTGTTACGGTTCAAATTTTAGGCCATTTCATAAAAATATGCCCTTTTAAGAAATATAAAAAAGCAAACATAACAATAGTGATACCTAAAGAGGAAAAAAACATAATCCTGTTGCTTTTGTCGGCTTTAGAGCCAGGCTGTTCGCATTCACATTCTATTTCATTACCTAAATTATCTTGATTGTTTCGGCTTGCGTTTAACGAAACTTTCTGTAATTTTTGTCTTTTAAGTTTTGGTCGTATAAAAACGAAATAGAAACTTATTGCCAGACTTAAAATATTTAATATAATAAAATAATTTGTGAAATGGGCAAGTCCTTTTAAAGCAGAAGAAAATCCGCCAAAAGAACCTGCGCCGGCGGCGCTTACGCCTAATGCGCTTAAAACTAACGGTGCCCAGCAGCAAGTTCCGCCCAATATTGCAAAAATAGACGGGATAACAGCTGCAATTTTGGTTTTTTCTTTTATAGGAATATTCTCATTGCTATTCATAATTAACCTCGGAATTTATAAAATCCTTTTTACATTGCAATCAGATATATATAGCCTTCGTTTATATTTTATGCTCTTCTTTACACAATAAATAATAAAATTATGCGCAGCAGCTAAGTTTGCTGACGTCTTTAGTAAAACTCTGAGCGGCTAATTTAAGCCCTTCCGCCATAGTCGGATAAACTCCGATTTCCTCGCCGATTTGCTGAATCGTATAACTATTTTGCAAATAGACGCTTGCCTGCTGGATTGTTTCCGATGAGTTGTGCGCCAGCATATGAATTCCGAGAACTTTATTAGTTTTTTTATCCGCTATCATCTTTATTAAACCATCAATTTTAAAAATAGCCTGGGCTTTGGGAACGTATTCGACGGGGAAAACAACTTTAATTACATCATAGCCTTCTTTGATAGCAGCTTCTTCCGTTAATCCGACTGAAGACACTTCCGGGTCGGTAAATGTAGTATGCGCAACTGCCGAATAGTCGGCTTTAATATGTCTGCCGCGAAGTATATTGTCGGCGGCTATTTTGCCGTCATACGCAGCCGTCGTAACTAACCTCGTTAAACCGGTAACGTCTCCGCATGCGTAAATATCGTGATTGGTAGTTCTAAGTTCGCCGTCAACTTTAATATAACCCTGCTTGTAAGTTTCTACTCCGACTGCTTCCAAATTTAAGTTTTCTGTATTTCCTACAACGCCCGTAGCCATCAAAAACTCATTAAAATTAACCGTTCTTAAACCCTCTTCGGTCTCTATATCGGCATATTTTTTACCGCCGTCTTTATAAAGACGTTTTATTGAAGAATTCAGTAAAAATTCGATACCTTCGTTTTTTAAAATATTCAAAAGCGATTCCGATATTTCAGGCTCTTCGTTAAGTAAAATCCTGCCGGAACGACCTATTACTATTACATTTGAGCCAAATCTTCTGAACATCTGCGCAAATTCAAGCGATACTGCCCTTGTGCCAAGTATTAAAAGAGTTTCAGGCAGATAATCCAGATTTAATATTTCTTCGTTTGTAAGATAGCCGACATCTCCTAATCCGTTAATGTCTATTATCAGATTTGTAGAACCGGTTGCAATAATGAATTTATCCGAGGTAATTTTATAAGATTCAACCGCTTTATCGTTAGGGATAACCTCTACGGAATTTTTTGACGCAAATCTTCCTTCGGCTTCTATAAAAGTAATATTGTTATAACCTCTTAATACATTATAATATTTCATTTCCCGCAGGCTGTTAAGAAGTTCGGTTTTTCTTTTTATGAGTTCTTTTATGTCAATATGCGCCTGCTTAGTTTCTATGCCTTTAAATTTATTGCTTAAAGGTTCATAATATATTCTTGCGGCTTCCAGAAGATGCTTCGAAGGGACGCAGCCTCTGTTTAAACATGTTCCGCCGATAACCCAGTTTTCGATAACGCACACTTTTTTGCCTTCATCTGCAAATTTTATAGCCGATGAAAAAGCGGCAGAGCCTCCGCCTATGACGATTAAATCATAATCGTAATTATGTCCGCTGCCTGTTTGACCGCCTTCAGATTTTGCCGTTTTTCTAACTTCGGTTTCGGAAATATTAGATGTTTCATGAGCTAAAGGCGTATAGCCCGCGTTTTCTATGTTTTTCTTTATATCTTCTACATTTATATCGTCAAGCGCTAAAATAGTACTTTCGCCTTTTGATAAAGAGGTATCTACTTCTATTACGCCTTTTACTTTATTAATCGCTTTATTGACCGAAACAACGCAGTGCTCGCAAGTCATGCCCTCAACGTTCATTTTTATTTTCTTCATAATAAAACCTCCTTTTTAATTATTTTATTTATTAATATTTTCTACCAAGTTCACATTTTTCCATTTTAAATAATTTTTTACACTCATAAAATCCTCCAAATTGTTTATTTTTTATAATTTTTATTTTAAATAAGCAGATAAAAAGCCGTCTGTCATGCATAAGATAATACAACATCGCCGTCTTTATAGCGGCACACAACTTAGATTTTACGCTAAAATTTAAACTTATATATAGTTTACACCTTATACTTATGTATAATGTCAAGCTTTTTTTTAACATAATTTTAATATAAAATATTTATTAAAAATATTGATAAGATTTAAAATAAAAAATAACTTAACGCCGCGTTTAACTATAATGTTTATATTGTTAAGGTTAAGATTAACAATAAAAATTGAGGCATAAGAAAAGAAAAAATTTGCCTTAAAGCATTTATAATTTATAATAGTATTATACGAGGTGAAAATAAAAGATATGACCATCGGACAATTAGCTAAAGCAGTTAATTTAAACATCCAAACTATCAGATATTACGAGCGGATAGGATTAATTAACAAACCCGACGTAAGTGAATCTGGTTATAGAATATATTCTGAAAAGGCTGTTGATATTTTGCGTTTCATAAAACATGCAAAATATATCGGTTTTTCCTTAAAGCAGGTTTCTGAACTTTTCTCACTCAACAACAATAAATATAATACCTGCTCAAATGTGAAGAAGTTAGCCAAAGAAAAAGTTTATGAAATAGATAAGAAGATTAATTCTTTAAATATGATGCGTAATGAGCTTTTAAACCTTATATCGTTATGTGAAGAAAAAAATAATAATTCAGAATGTCCGATTTTAGACAATTTATTTAAAATTTGAGATTCAGCGATAGATAAAAATTGGAATTGCAGCATTTTTTTAGACACAAAGCTGACGAAAAAGATTCTAAAATATTTCTTAATAATGAAATTATCGGGCGTTTTAATATTTACAAAAGATTATATTGATGAAATTATTAAAATTAGACTTTCGGAAATTAGAGGAAAATGCGTCAGATTTTATTTCTTTGCATACGAAATAATCAATTATATTATGCAATAAACAAAAATAAATACGGAACTTATATATATGTATTATCTATGCACCTATTATTTCTACTTGTTTTTACCCTCTTCTTCAAATATAGACATCATTTTTTCCATCATCTCTTTCGCTAATTTTGCTTTTGCGTCCGCATCCAATTCGGAAAATGTCATATTTAAACATTTAGGCATCATATTGGATACAAATGCGCTGCGGTCTTCGGGCGTCATTCCTTGAAACATTTTGTCCATCATCGCATTCATCATTTGCGGCATATCTTCAGGTTTAACCATTGCCGACATCATTTTTTCCATAACTTTACTCATTTTAATTTCTCCTTTTAGTTTATTATATCTTTTTTCATACGTTCAAATTCTTCTTTTGTTATTTCTCCTTTGGCATATCTTTTATTTAAAATGTCCAATGCGGATTCTGAATTATTATGCATATTATGATGGGTGTAATGCCTGTCGTCATGATTGTGCCCATTATATCTGCCGCATCCACCGTTAAAACCTCCCCTGCCAAATACCATAAATACTACAAACAGCATTACTATTATTCCAACGATAGGAAATATCCACATCCCGCTGCCCCAAAAAAAATATGGTCCCATATTGTAATTCTCCTTATGTTTATTTGTTTAAAATATTAGAACATAGCTATTTAACTTGTTTTTAAATTTACCATTATCTATATAAAAACACATAGATAATCTATATACACTCCGTTTCTCTGTCTAACTGCTTTTAATTTTATAGTCTTAATTGCAGTCTTAATTGATAGCCTTAATTTTGTAATTAAATTTTTTAAATTTATTAATATCTATACAATATAATACAATATATGCCGTATATCACAGTTTCGATTTTTATTTTTAATTCTCATATTTATATAATATCATATGTCCGCATTTTATCAATATTTATTTATATAAATAAATATTGATATTTATGATAAATTTTACTTGACATAATATAAAACAATGATATATCATATAAATAATTACTTATATAAATTAATATTTATACTAACAATTTTGAAATATAATAATTAATGCAATCGGAGACTTAGGATGGCTGATATTACGGAAAAAATATCGCAGATTTTTAAATTATTGAGCGATACCAACAGGGTAAAAATATTATTTTCATTAGAAAGCGGCTCTCGCACCGTTTCGCAGATTATTGAAACTACAGGGATGTCGCAGCCTTTAGTGTCATTTCATCTTAGAGTATTGCGGGAAGCAGGTTTAATTAAGACTTCACGCAAATCTACATTTGTTTTCAACGAGTTATGCGATGATGAATTAATTAATTTAATAAGCAAATTCGAAAAATACGGAGGCGATAATAAACAAAATACGGTTTCTAAATTCCAGTGTCAATGTAATTAATTATCTAAAAAATAAAAAATGCATATATACAATATGAATTTACAATTTATGAACTAACTAAACATATAAATAAAAACAGGAGACATTATTATGAAAAATAACGGATGCGGCTGTAAAAGCGATACGAATGAAAATATGATGCAAGATAAAATGTCCGGCGGCAATAACGGCATGGGCGGTAAAATGCATCACATGGGTAAAACTATGATGAATAAGATGATGGATTCCCATCAGACAAATGAAGCGGACAATGGAAAAGAACAAGGAAGCAACGCCAATCCTATGAAAATGGGCATGGGTATGATGAGTAATATGATGGGCAAAATGAAAGATGAAAATTTCAATCCTATGGAAATGTGCAAAACAATGAGGGAGTCTATTACGGCCACGGCAAAAATAGCAAGTCTTGCCACCCCCGAAGTACAGGCATTATTTGAAGACTGGGTATCGGAGGTAGAAAAAGAGATATTAAATGTCATTAAAGCGGAAGGTCAAATAAATCCTTCAGCTATTGCAGAGAAATTAAAAATAACAGAGGACAGCGCATTGTACTTTGTTGGCAAATTAGTTCGCGATAAAAAAATAAAGGTGAATGTAGAACCTGCGGAAAGCATATCGGCAAATTCATCGGATGCCGGCGCAGACACAGGTACCGGTCCAGGCGAAAATTGCAATTGTAATACTGAAAATAAATAAAAAATCACAGATATATTGCTTAGCCGGAAGCAGAAAAAAAGACTGGCAGGAAAATAATTATAACTCCCTAAATTCAGGGAGTTATAATTAAATAATTCACAAATCTGTATTTTTTATCAAGAGGATTTTCTTTTATTAATGTATCTATGACGCCTAAATTTATTAAGACAATCTAATACTTCCACTCGTTAAATCCTTTTCATCTCTTTTGAGTTTTTCCAATGTTTTTTTATATGCCTTCCACTCTATATAATCATCCCATATTTCAAAATTTTCTTTGCCGTTTTTTGCGTCCTTCTCAAATTCTTCAAAATTTTTCCCGTATTTTTTTAAAAAGAGAAATGATTTCCTCTGTTTTATGAATCTCATAAAATAAATTGGCATAAAATATATTTTTTATATCTTCTTTAGTTATAGTAAGCATTAAATACCTTTTTTATCTAATAAATTATTGCACTCTTAACCCAACTTCACCATAATTATCAGCAGCATATTGATAATACTATATTTATGGGGCAATAAAAATGTCTATGTGGACTACAAAATAAAAAATACAATATAATAATATCAATGTGTTATAATTTTAAGATAATAAGAGTGGTGCAAGTTGGGCTAATATTTTCCTATAGTTATACCACTATTTAAGGAAATAATCAATTTTGAGAATAAATAAATCAAATAAAGAGGGTCCAGTTAAAAACGTAAACTGTGTTCAGTTGGTTGCGGAATATACAAAAGGCAAATACGAAAGGATTTTTTAAGGCTTAGTCAAATTAAAAGTGGGATTTTTATAATTAATAGTGAGAATAAAATTACTTAGAAAACTCTTAACTCCTAATAAAACAACATGTAAGTTTGGCATGAAATCTATCAACACGTTATCAATTTTTATGTTGTCTGTTTTGAAGCATAATGTATGCGCATAAGCCGCGGTTATGCCATTGCCTGTGCTAATTGTTTTGCGAATTCCGGCCTGCAAATTATGACCAGTAATGGAGCGTATTCTGCAGGAATTGCGCATTCATCGGCGCCCCGTATCAATTAAGCTATATACTTTGATAGATAGTTTTGTATGCGGATTGTGAATAGTAACCGGTAACCATGGCCGCGGTATATCGTTTTCATTAAATCTAGTAAAAGGAATTTCGGTGGCGGCCATTAGTATATCTGCACCATATCCTTAACTGGAATAAATGTAATGACAGGTCTTTATAGCCTTCTCGTTGCGCCTCATCGTAAGCTTCTTTAAGGCTATTGCCGGAACCGATTACTGTCGCGTCTTCAAAGCTTTTCATTGCCACGTATTTTCCGGCAATGTCGTTATTTTTAATTAAAGTTTGTATTATGTTAGCCTCTCATTGTAAATTAATAACTCCGTATAGTAAAATATAGCGCTGTACGGAAAGATAATCAAGTCGGGAAAAAACATTTATTTTTTAGAGACAATGTGCACGAGTTCGCAAGATACGGTTTGATAAGTTGCCTTAAAATCTATACAAGCATGGACTTTTAAAAATATTAAAACAATATAGCCACAAATTATTTCATCTCATATATATTATCAAGCCTGTTAGTCAATTGTTTAACAAATACTATATCTTTATCGTCACACATTACGCTTTCGCTGTAAATATTGCTTGCTGGTGTCCAGTTTATTTCGGGTGTTCTAATAAGGATAGTATCATCGGTTTCCATCAGTAAATCCCTGTTGCAGAATAAAGCATAATTCTAAGGCTACTTTTCAATCTTTAATTTTAAGGATTCTACTTTTTGTTTTAATCTTCCAAGTCCTGATTTTCTGTAATCTATAGCCATGTTTGCATATACTCGGTTTGAATCATCTTTAATGGTCTCTAAACCCATCTTTATAATATTGAGAAGGTCGTCTATGTTTTCGCTTTCTATCATGGTGGCCATAGGTGTTATCACGTATTCAAGACCTGAGTTGTCGATTATCTTAGAAACCTTAGACACATACAGGCTCAAAGACTCTCCTTTATCCACAGGAAACATGCTGATAGACAATATATAACTCATAGAAAATATTATATAAATTTTATATATTCAGACTATTACGGGATATCATAATAGCGAATTTTGGTATTTGACCTTAAACTTCCTGCTTACCGAAAAATAATTTTTTACACAATTAAGGGCACAGTCAATTTTAAATCATTTTTAAAAACTACCGCAAAGCATTTATTTTAATGGAGCGGGCGACGGGGTTCGAACCCGCGACATCAGGCTTGGGAAGCCTGCACTCTACCAGCTGAGTTACACCCGCAAAGAATAAAATTAGAACGATATAAATATATGATGAAATACTTTACATAACCGGAACGACCAATGCAATGCAGCAAGGCAAATCTGTTAGCTGCCTATTAATAAACAACATCTGCTTTCATCTCTCTTTCAAGAAAGTAAAGATTTCGCGACTTTTCCTAACTTATTGCTTTAATTAAGACTGATACAATAGTTATTAATATAAATATTGTCGACTATAGACAAAATGCCGGCGTAAATAAACAATGCCGATTTATTATATTGCAATCATGCAATAAAAACTGTTTCGGCTAATCGGTCTATTTCTGAAATTTCCGTATCTTTAAACTTATAATCTATAGATTTAAGATTATAAGTCTCTTCAAAAGATGTTTTTAAAACACTTAATAATTTGTTTTTATCTAACAATGTACTATAATCATAATCATAATCAATTTGTTTATTTATTCCTTTTGAATCACCTGGGTCTTTTTTAAGCAATTCCTGTTTTATGCCCGTAATTTTTTCGGCATAATCCTTATAATCTTTAACTTTAATTTTATTATATTCTTTTTTGTTTTCCAAGCAAATATTTAATTTATTTCTACCTTCGTCGTATTTATCAATATTTGCTTCTTCATTGTTATTATTGCCGTAATTATTTTCAAATAATTCACAGTGTTCTTCAGGATTATAATCAATATATATAGATCCATGCTGAAGGAAAGCCGCGTCGTTTCGTCTTTGAGAATTTCCGCATATTTTCTTTCCCGAAAACGTTATTTCGTAAGAATGAGCTTTTAAAAAACAGTTAAAATTTTTATTATTATTCTCGGCATTACCCGCATTACCAACGCTATTTACAACATTTTGCGAACAGCTATCCGGATTTAGACCTATTTTTAAAAAAAAATTATAAAGGAAATCACTGATAATTCTATAGGTTTCCATCAATCTACCGGCAAAAATTCCGCTTTTGTATGACGCTGCTACACTATATGTTATCTCATTTACATGCAGTACTGCTCTGCCGCCGGTTGGTCTCCTGACAATGTCGTATCCTTGCAATTTAGCTCTCTTTATTAATTCAACGTCTAATTTATTTTGAAAAAAACCTAATGATAACGCCGACGGTGAAAAAAAATACAAACGCAATGTAGGACGAGCCGTAAAATCATCCAAATGCCTGTATCTATTTAAAATATGCAGGTCTTTAGCCATATTGACTGCCCCGCGCTCTCCGCCGGAAAATATCAGATTATAGCCATAGTTATCATTGCAGCTCATTTAAATAATTAAATTTAAAAATTTGATAAATTAATTAAAAAATTAGTCAATTAACTTGCTTAGTTACTTTATTAATAAACTAATTAATTAACTAAGTTACAACTAACTAAACTTATTTATTAATTAATCGTTTGATTAATCAATTGCCGGAATTTAATAGCTCTTCATATTGTTCGGGGGATAAAAGCTCTTCAACTTCATTTTCGTTGTTCAGTTTAACTTCCAATATCCATCCGGTATCATACGGCTCTTCATTTATTAGTTCCGGTTCATCTTTAAGCGATTCATTGATTCTTGTAACCTGCCCGCTTACGGGAGCATACAGCTCCGAAACGGACTTGGCAGACTCTATTGTGCCGAATGATTCATTCTGCTCCAGTTCATATCCTGCTTCCGGAATATCTACATAAATTATATCTCCAAGCTGATCCTGAGCAAAATCAGTAACACCTATGAGCGCTTTATCTCCGTTAACTTTAACCCAGAGATGTTCTGAGTTATATTTTAAATTTTTTGGAACATCCATGAAAACCCCCTTTTAGTACCAATAATATAATATATAAAAATTATTAAAGTAAATTTATTTTCCTTCCAAAAGTCTCGCAATATAACCTATATCAACCTTACCTGAAATATAATCCCCGTCATTGATAATTCGTTTGATAAACGGAATATTTGTCTCAATTCCTTCTATCCAGAATTCACTCAATGCGCTCTTTAATTTATTTATTGCGGCGGTTCTTGAATTATCATAAACAATTAATTTTCCGAGAAGTGAATCGTAAAATGGCTCAACTCTATATCCGCAGTATGCAAAATCGTCAACCCTGACATTTACCCCGCCAGGCTTATTATACATAGTTATAAGCCCCGGTGACGGTTTGAAATCACGGGGATTTTCGGCATTAATCCTGACTTCAATGCTATGACCTTTAATTTTAATATCTTCCTGTTTTATTTTAAGTTTATCTCCATTTGCTATTTTAATCTGCTCTTTGATAATATCAATACCTGTTACAAATTCAGTAACAGGATGTTCAACCTGGACTCTTGTGTTGACTTCCATAAAATAAAAATCATTATCTCCTGCTAAAAGAAACTCAAATGTTGCCGCATTAACGTATTTTATTTCTTTTAAGACTTTAGTTATAGCTTCGCCCATTTTTTTTCTCATAGATGCTTTAATAGCGACAGAAGGGCTTTCTTCTATTATTTTTTGATGCCTTCTCTGTATTGAACAGTCTCTTTCCCCAAGATATATTGCATTTCCATACTTATCGGCTAGAACTTGAAATTCTATATGTCTCGGATTTTCGCAATATTTTTCAAGATAAACATCTTTGTCACCAAAAAAAGTAAGAGCTTCCTGTCTTGCCTGATGATAAGCCTGAATCAAATGAGCAGGCGACAAAACCATTCTTATTCCTTTGCCTCCGCCGCCCATTGATGCTTTTAAAACTAAAGGGTATCCAATTTCTTCCGCAGCTTTTTTTAAATTTTCCTCATCCTCATCGTCGTTATTAGCTCCTATATCGCCGCTTCCCGGAAGCACCGGAATACCTAAACTTGAAACAAGTTTTCTAGCATTCCGCTTATTTCCTAATGCATTCATATTGTCTGCGGTCGGTCCAATAAATTTTATGCCGCAATTCTCGCTTATTTCCGCAAAATTAGCATTTTCGGACAGAAAACCGTATCCGGGATGGATTGCTTCACTGTCGGTAACCTCCGCTGCCGATATTATAGAAGATATATTTAAATAACTCTTGGCAGATTGCGGAGGACCAATACATATGGCTTCGTCGGCATACTTAACATGAAGACTGTTTTTATCTGCGGTGGAATAAACTGCCACCGTTTTAATTCCCATTTCCTTGCATGCCCTTATAACTCTGACAGCAATCTCACCTCTATTGGCAATTAAAATTTTTCTGAACATATATTTATATATTAAATTTTAGTATTATATTATATTGGTATTAGTGGTATTAGTAGAACAGCAAAACAAACCGAACTAAATCAAACAGATTTAAACCGGCTCAACTATAAACAGCGGCTGTCCGTATTCGACAACCTGCCCGTTTTCGGCAAGAATTGACACAATACGGCATTTTATATCAGCTTCTATTTCATTCATAAGCTTCATAGCTTCTATTATGCATACAGGGCTGTTTTTTTCCACTATTGAGTCAATTTCCACAAAAGGCGGTTTGTCTGGAGCCGAAGCTCTATAGAACGCACCTACAAAAGGAGATACAATTTCTTTATATCTGGAGGTATCTTCTTTAAATTCGGCAATTTTTTTAATGTCTTGAACTAATGACTCTCCTTTAGATATGTTTGATAGCGCAGAAGCTTCAGCTTCTGAAATCTGTTCGGCAAATTTATCCAGAATTCTTTCCTGCCGATTATTATTTTTTATTGTTTTGCAATCCTGAAAATCAAGTTCTTCATCTAATTTAATCTTTATCTCTTCATCGCCTTTTTTATAATAAAATTCGCCGACTTTATTTGACTTTATGAATTTTACAAGGTCTTTTATGTCTTTAATATTCATAATATTTTTATATTAATTGGATTAATAATTTAATAATAAATTAAATAAGTTGTTGATTTTTGATTAATTAATGCACCTGATTTTAAAATATTATACTTATAAAGTATCATCTAACCGTTAATTATACTTTTTATATAATTATAACATTGCTATACTGCGTTTATTTTGTTGTTGTCTTATTGCTGCATTTATTTAGAAACCCTCTCTATATACGATTTATTTCTTGTGTCAACTTTTATCACATCGCCTTCATTTATAAATAATGGGACATTTATTACGAGTTTTGTCTCCAACACGGCAGGCTTAGTAGCACCGGAAACGGTATCTCCTCTTATGCCCGGTTCGGTACTTACAATTTTTAAATCTAAGAAGTTGGGAACGTCAATATTAATTGGCTTATTGTTATAATATAAAACATTTACCGTAATATTTTCAAGAAGAAAACCTGCATTATCTCCCACAGTTTCTTTGCTGAATTTTATCTGGTCATATGTTTCGTTATCCATAAATATATATTCGTCACCCTCCGCATACAGATATTGCATATTTTTTTCTTCAATATTAGGTGTTTCTACTTTTTCGCCTGCTCTTAATGTCCTGTCTATAACCCTTCCGTTAATTAAATTTTTTAATTTTGTTCTGACAAACGCACCTCCTTTTCCCGGTTTTACATGCTGAAAATCAATAATTTCAAAAGGCTCCTTTTCAAATTCTATGCGAAGTCCTTTTTTAAAATCTGTTGTTGAATACACAAAAATCCTCCGTTAATATTAATTAGTAATACATCGTACTATTATTTTCCGATTACAAATACATTACATATACTTTAAATTAAAGTAAATTAAAAATCAATACAAAATTAAAAAAATTAAATATAATACCTATAAAAAATTCATCAATTAATTATCTAATTTTTTAATTATTAGATAATATTCTTAATCCCATCCTTTGTTATTGTCGTTAAAATTTCAGCACCGTTTTTAGTAACTAAGCACATATCTTCAATCCTCACGCCGCCGAATCCTTCTATGTAAACACCCGGCTCTACAGTAAAAACCATTCCTTCTTCTATTATGTCTTCATTTCTAAAAGATATAAAAGGGTATTCATGTATATCTAAACCTACCCCGTGACCAAGCGAATGCGTGAAATATTTTCCATATCCTTTTTTGTCAATATAATCTCTGGCTATTTTATCTAAGTCGCAAAATCTAAGCCCGGGTTTTATAGCCGATATAGCTAATTGCTGGGCGCTATAAACAATGTCGTATATATCTGTAAATTTGATATCAGGTGTTCCGTAAAACAGTGTAACGGTTTCATCGCTATTATAATGACTATATTTAGCGCCGAAATCGCATAATAATATATTATTTTTCCCGTCGTTTATAATATTATTGCTCATCGGTATTCCGTGAGGCATGGCTGAGCGCTCTGCTTTTAGCACAATAGTTTCAAAAGCTACATTTTCAGAACTGCCCATATTTAAAAGGTTTATCCGGTATTGATTAGCAATATCCAATTCTGAAATTTTATTTTCTGAACTAAAATCTTCAGCAATATTTTTAATTGCCGCCGCCATCGATTTTTCTGCAATATATATAGCCTGTTTTATATTTTTAATTTCTTCTGCTGTTTTCAAGCATCTCAATTTTAATAGAATATCGCGGGCAGGTATAAACGATAACCATTTTAATTCAGAATTAAATCCAAAGTATTCTTCATAAGTAAAATAAGCAGATTCAAAAAGAATAATATCGCCTGATTTTAACTTAAATTCCGTCTGCAAATTTAAAGCTACATCTTTGTATAATTCCTTAAAACATTTTACATTTATATTTTTATTTTCAGTTTCAATTGCTGCTCTTTCATAATAACGCCCATCGACATATAAATTAACAATCCCGTTTTTTGAAACAAAAAGATAGCACTCTTCACCTGAATATCCTGCAATATAAAAGACGTTAGAAGAATGTTTTATTAAAATCCCTTCTGCTTTTCGAGAATTTATTAAATTACAGATACCTTTTGTTTTTTCCTCATGCACCGTTTTAACCCTCATTTAGTTAGTTGAAATTTATTGCATCACGATTGCGAAAGAGGATACGCTTATAAACAGATATATAGACGTTTATTTTGCAAAATTTATAACTTATGAGATATAAAACAGGATGCTGAAAAAATCTATTATAATCTGTATATTAGACCGTTTTTTGTTTGTAAATCTCAATTTTAGCCAACAAATTATTAAATAAATTAATTTTAGCAGCGGCAGACTCTTTCCTTTTATTTCTTTCGCTTAATATTAAATTCTGAGTATTTTTAATTTTATCTATCAGTTCAGAATCAAGAGGATTTGACTTTAACAAATCTATATAAATATCAAGCGCCTGATTATAATGCCCTTGTGATTCATAAATCTCTGCAAATGTCTTAGTTTTTTGTTCCATAATTTTATTTGTTGTTTGTTATTTTTTAAATTAGTCAGATAATTAATTCACTATTATAGTGAACATATTATTTATTGAAAATTATTCAGCGTTTATTAAAACGGTGCTGCATTCAATGTATTATATTGCAACATATATTATATTATATCACCGCTATCTATTATTAATAATATATTAAAACGAAAAAATAAATAAAAAAAATTTAATTATATTATATTTTCTAAAAATTTGCGGATAAATGCAAAATCAAGTTTTTCAAACTTAAAATTTCCTATATTGTTAATCAGAACAAATTTTATTGATTCGTCTTCAACTTTTTTATCAAGCTTCATGGCATTAATATATTCTTCCGGACTAAATTTCGGAATTTCCGTAGGAAGCCCTGAATTTTCAATAAGTCTTTCTAATCTGTTTACCGTTTCTGAACTGCAAAGATTAAGTTCCTTTGATAACTTAGATGCGAATACCATCCCTATGGAAATAGCTTCTCCGTGTTTTATTGTTTTATAATTATAAAGCGTCTCAATTGCATGCCCCAGACTGTGTCCAAAATTTAACACAGACCTGACTCCGCCTTCTCTTTCATCTTTATTGACTATATCCGCCTTTATAAGACAAGAACTTTCAATTATATGCATCAAAGATTGTTTGTCTTTTGACATTATTTTATCAAGATTATTCTCCAGATACAAGAATAAATCTCTATCAAGAACAGCCCCATATTTAATAACTTCCGCAAAACCGTTTATAAGTTCCCTATTATCCAGAGAATTAAGAAAATCTACGTCAATAATTACAATTTTAGGTTGATAAAAAGCCCCTATAAGATTTTTTCCTGCAGGATGGTCGATGCCGGTTTTTCCGCCTACGGAAGAATCTACATCCGATAGAAGCGTCGTAGGAATTTGTATAAAATTAACCCCCCTCAAATATGAAGCTGACGCATACCCCGCAATGTCCCCTATTACGCCTCCGCCGAAAGCAATTATATAATCCGACCTTTCAAACCTGTTTTTAATCAGCTCATCATAAACATACGATAGATATTTTATACTTTTTGCACTTTCGCCATCCGGAAGTAATATAAAAAACGGTTCAATTTCTGCACTTTTTAATGCATTGCCGATAGAATTACCGTATAAATCATTTACAGTCTTACACGTTACAATGCTCACCCTTTTTCTAATTCCGGCAGATTTTAAAATTTCTCCTATGGAAATATTTGAATCTATTAATATATCATAACTCGCATCTTTCAACGAATGAGACAAATCTACTTTTATTTTCATGTTTGAATTAATAAACAAAAATATAAAAAAAATAATTAAATTAGTATAAGTATTGTTATTCTATTTAGATATTAAATAAATTTTAAATTTTAATCTAATATTTCCGGAACCATTATATTTTCAAATTCTTCATCGGTGAATAATCTCGATCTTATTATAAAGCGTATTCCAAGAGGGATTTCTAATGAAAAACTCGACCCTCTGCCTTTAACTACATCAATGGTTAAATGTAAGTTCTTGTAATACTCAAATTGATCTGCTGCCATGTAAAACTTGCAACCATAGACTTCACCAAGCATTAAATCTCTGCTCCCAACAATAAAATCATCTACTGAAAAGCACATTGGAGCAGAACCGTCACAGCATCCGCCGCTTTGGTGAAACATTAATTCTCCATGTTTTTCTCTTAACTTATCTACTATTGCTTTGGCTTCTTCAGTTATAGATATACGTTCTATATGCATAATATTCTATTTAAAAAAAACCTAAAGGATCTTTACTGTAAGATGTTAATATATTTTTAGTATGGCGATATTGATTAAGCATCATCATATGCGTTTCACGTCCGATACCCGATTTTTTATACCCGCCGAATGAAGCGTGCGCTGGATATAAGTGATAGCAATTCACCCATACGCGCCCTGCCTTAATGCCTCTGGCAACTGTGTTTACCTGATGAACGTCGCGCGACCACACACCTGCGCCAAGCCCATATAGAGTATCGTTAGCTATTTCCATTGCCTCAGCTTCATCTTTAAAGGTAGTGACGCTTAAAACAGGACCGAATATTTCTTCTTGAAAAATACGCATTTTATTATTGCCTTTAAATACTGTAGGCTTAATATAGTATCCATCAGGGTATAGCTTATTCGCGTAAACATCTCCGCCTGTTAAAACCTCAGCACCCTCCTGTTTTCCAATATCAATGTAATTTTTTATTTTTTCGTACTGGTCGATTGATGCCTGCGCTCCCATCATAGTGGCAGAATCAAGCGGATCTCCTATTTTTATAGCATCAACGCGCTTTAAAGCCCGTTTCATAAATTCATCATAGATGTTTTCTTGAATTAAGGCACGAGACGGACACGTACATACTTCGCCTTGATTAAAAGCAAACAATACCAACCCTTCAATAGCTTTACTGAGGAAATTATCATCTTTTGCCATTACGCTGTCAAAAAAGACATTGGGTGATTTGCCGCCAAGCTCTAATGTTACAGGAATAATATTTTCGGATGCATACTGCATGATTAGACGACCGGTAGTAGTCTCGCCCGTAAATGCAATCTTTTTAATATCCGGATGTTTTGCAAGCGGCTTTCCAGCTTCGGGTCCGAATCCGTTTACAATATTAACAACTCCATCAGGTAAAATACCGGCTATCATTTCCATAAGGCAAAGAATGGAAACGGGGGTTTGTTCAGCAGGTTTCAATACGGCACAATTACCTGCCGCTAAGGCTGGCGCCAGCTTCCACACTGCCATAAGGATAGGAAAATTCCACGGAATAATCTGTCCGACAACTCCCAAAGGCTCATATATTTCCATTGAAACGGTATTAGCATCAAGGTCGGCAACGGTTCCAGACTCTGCACGAATAACACTCCCAAAATATCTGAAATGGTCAACCGCCAGCGGAATATCGGCTACCAGCGTTTCTCTTATAGCCTTGCCGTTGTCCCACGCTTCTATAATTGCAAGTTCTTCTAAATTTTTTTCTATTACATCGGCAATCTTAAAAAGCAGACTGCTTCTTTCTGCAGTAGATGTTTTTTCCCACAATGCTGAAGCTTTCCATGCGGCGGAAACGGCAATATCAATGTCTTTACTGTTTGACCTGGGAACTCTGGCAATTATACTGCCGTCAACAGGTGAAATGTCGTCAAAATATTCTCCGTCTATCGGCTGTACCCATTTGCCACCGATATAATTTTCATATTGTTCTTTGAATTTTGGTTTGTTGTACAGCATGGCAGCCTCCTTTAAAATTAAATCAATTTTAGTTTAGATATCTAAAATTTTACTTTAAAAAAAGTTAGTTTTAAATCGGCATTATTTAATTTTCGTTAACATGTTTTATTCATTGCATATTTTATGCTAATACTATATTGATAATAAATTAATTTGCATATATTATAGTCCTAAATAACGAGATAGCATAGAATAATAATTTATTTCAGTATATTACTATATTTATAAATGTCAAACTTAACTATGTAAAATAGCTTAGAATAGCAACTATATTTATAATAAATTAATTTGCGCAATATTTATTATATATATCGCAGTAATTTGTAAAATCTGGTTATTATTTATTAATTAAATACACCGATTATATTATATTATATAGATATATTTTTATATACTTTTATTTTGCAATAACAGTAAAAGAACCGTTTTTTTTATCGTAATTATACACTTCACCTGTAGCAATCATATAATACCAGCCGTATATGTTTATTTCTTTATTTATATACTTTTCTTTTATAAACGGGTAAGTAAATAGATTATTCACCTGATGTACGATATTAAACTGTTCGGTCATTAGCGATTTTTGAATATTTTTCCCTTCTTCTGTATTTATATTATTTAAAACATATTCTTTTACAGGATTTGCCAATTCCAGCCACTTTCTGACATGAGGAACATTTTTAAGCTCTTCTTCAGATTTATACAATGAAGCGCAGCCGCCGCAGTTGGAATGTCCGCACACTACGATATTTTTAACATTAAGGACTTCAATAGCAAACTCTATCGCTGACGTGGTAGATACATATTCTTCTGTTTCTCTGTACGGAGGCACCATATTGGCAATATTTCTAACCATAAAAAGCTCGCCTGGAAGCGTTTTGGTAATAAGGCTTGGCACAACCCTTGAGTCAGAGCATCCGATGAATAATGTATGAGGATTTTGTCCATTCTCTAATTCTGCAAAAAGATTTTTATACTTTTCATAGTCCTCATTTTTAAATTTAAAGACGCCTTCAAAAATATCATCCATAAAAAATCCTCCAATTTATTATTATGCTAAAAATTACAGTTTAATTGAGATATTATAATACTGCTGTTAAGTTTTTAATCATAAATCATAAAACTGGATTTACTGCTTCAGACTTGTAATAAAAAAATTATAATACGAATCAGTTACATAATTTTTAAATCTTTTTTAATTATAATAAAACATCATTTTAAAATCAAGCAAAAAATTAAAATTCTAAAAATTATTTCATATCATTATATCTTCAATCAGAAATTTAAAGATATTTACAAGCTCAATAATTCACTTACAAATAAAACAACTATATAAAAATGACCAGAATATTTCTGATTAATATACAATCTGAATTAAAAAATAAACCTGCGTTATGATATTTGCAATTTTGGTTCGGTGTTTATGCCTGAGAATGAAAAAAATAAGGTGAATTTATTTGCACATGTGAGCCAAATTACTTAATGAACTGAATAGGATTCAAATAAAAAAAAGTGCTGCGGATGAACTGCACATTTAAATCTAATTATTTTAACTTAAAAAAGTGTTGGGGAATAAGAGATTTTTTATTTAAAATAATTTAATTAGTTTAAAACAGAATAGTAATTTAATCATTTTATAGGTAGGTCAAAATTGGTGAAAAAAGGAGGTCAAATCTCTTGACAAACAACAAACAAACCGTTAAATAAATAAATCCGTCACCTTTAATTCTTTAATTCGCCTTCCCCGTTTAATTCTATACTAAAAACTTGTGTATAATACTTTTGATAAAAGTTTGATATCTTAGTCCGTTTTTTGAAGCTATAATTTTTATTTTCTCTAAATCGTCAGAAGATATCCTGAGAGTTATAGTCTTATCTTGTTTTTTTATATAATTTTCTCCAGCATTTTTAAGCTTGTTTATATTTTTAGTGTCATTTTTTATAGATTTTAAATCTAAATCTTTTAAGGATTCTATAATTTCTTTTTCTTCCTCGTCTATATAATTATTACTTATTGTTTTTCTCATTTTTTTTGCCTCCTATTATTTTTTTAAATCTTCTGTCAGGATAAACGGTTTTTAGAAAAATTTCATTTTGAGTCTGCACATATGGTACGCAATATGTATAGTCGTTTATTACTATAACCATTATTCTTTGATTTGGATATTTATCGCTGTTAGGATGCTTGAAATCTAATTTGATTTCACCCTCTGCCATCTTATCAATAACCGTTTCAAAATTGACACCCCTTTCTTTGAGTAATTTTTTGTTTTTATTTTCATCGAAAATAATTTTCATATTTTAATTTTAACTTTAATTGTAAGTATTTACAATGTAAAATCTGTTGCGTAAAATTAATGCCGATATGTTTAATATAATCTTTGCAAAAGCAGGCAGAAGTGAGCGGTAAAAGCTTTCAGGCTTATAGCAACCCATGCCAATAAAACTTATTTGAGAATGGTGGCGGTGCAGGGATTTGAACCCCGGACACTACGGATATGAGCCGTATGCTCTAACCGACTGAGCTACACCGCCTTTAAATTGGATAGTCTGAATATTGTACTAAATATTATGTTGAAATTCAATTAGAAATTTTATAAAGAACAATATAGCTCTGCGCCTTAGTAAATATAGACCCCGGATTCGCTACAATGGCATCTGCAACGTATACTTTATTATTGTTTTTAATAATAGAAAAACCGGCGCTGTAACCTGATACAGGTTTAATTTCCCATATAGGAGAAAAACCTATTTTGTTCCATATCAAATTATAGACTGCGCTTTTAGTGTAATAATTTAAATGCGAAACAAATCCCATCTGTCCAAAATTTTTCAAAACAATAACATGAAATTTGCCATTACTATAATATTTTACCAATGTAGGCGGCACATTATAAATTAGACCGCCGGTATAAGTTGCACTGCGTGAACCGCCAAAAGAAGGTACTCTGACCTGGAGCGGCGAACCGCCGTAAACATTAGAGCCGGTATAAATTGTATGTCCTTTTTTATTGATTAACATTAAATTGCCTGAGTTGGACAACGCCAGCAAATAGTTCTTACCGTTGTTTTTTATATTTCCATAAGTACTGCCGTAAATAGTTATTCCAGAGTAAAAAGGTAATTTCTTAAATTTCGACAATGAATTGTTTGAATTATTAAAATTATATATGTAAGTACTTCCGCCAAACTGTCCTATCGGATAATTGTTCTGCCCGATAACAGAAACATCAAAAAACCTTCCAGACGAAACAACTTGAACAGGATTTTGTCCAATTAATATTTTTTTACCATTATTTAACTGCATCACTCTTAAGAAAATAGAGTAATCAGAAGTAAGTTTAGTTAACAATTTTCCTTTGCCGTTATAGACTAATAAATAAGATATAACCATACCTAATTTAGTTTTAGTTACAACAATTGCATTTCTATTATTCGATATTTTAAAAAAATTCAGATAAATTACATTAGAACGCCCTGAAAGATTGTAATATGCAACTTTGTCGAGAGAACCGTTTAATCGAAGATTATATAGTATAATTCTATGCCGCGTCGCTATTACCGCCTGTATACCTTTGCCTAATATTCTGCCTGCGGCAAACGCCTGTATTACATAAGCTTTAGAGGCTGTTTTTATAATGCCCTTTATATTAGTACTATACCTTTTGATGAACGCGCTTGTTTTATTAATACGCTTTTCAGCAATTTGAGGAGATGTGCTAACGGCTGAATTATTAATTTTTTTATATGAAACTATTTTATTTTTGATTGATTTTGAAATTCCGTTTATATCATTTATAATAAAATTAGTTCCTAGAGCAGTTATAGGTTTTCTATATATTACTGTATCATCGGAAGTGTTAAAAAGATTTGTCGTTATATCAAAAACATTTCCGATTTTAAGTATTCTCCCGTAAATTATATATTGCAAATTAAATTTTTTTGCGATTTTTGATAAATTTACATTTGAAAATGAGGTTATCCTATTGGCTTTTATAAAATTTTTAATATCAGTATGCCTTACAACAAATATATTTTTAGAGCTTATATCCGAACCTAACAATATAGGAATACTTTTTGTAATATAGGAATACTGCTGATAATGTGTAGATACGATTTTATACGGCATTACTGCAACCCTTTCAGCCGAATATGATTTTTTTAAAAATAACACAAAAACAACCAAAAAAAAGAAAACTGAAATTAAAATAAAATTAAAAATTAATCTTTTGGATACGTTATTTTTACTTAATAATATATTATTCATATTCATTTTATACTTTCCCCTGCAATAATTAACAATTAGATATAAGATAAGATTTTACCAATGCTTTACAATTAAATAACTTTACTATTTATATATTTTTTATTTTTTATTACCGGCGTATTTACGTTCGCCATTCCATCATTTTATTTTATTTATTATTATTTTATCTATTATATCTTATTTATTTTCATAAATATAATACAATAATTAATTTAAATATTGGCATATAATTATAATTTTGTCAAATCATTTAAATTAAAAAAAAGCCTCTTTTAAGTGCATTAACTCAGCATGCATTTAAAAGAGGCTTTAACAACTTTTTAAAATTAATATTTAAATATCAATTAAATATATAATAAAAAAAAATTCGGTAACGACCTACTCTCTCATGCAGCTACCCGCATAATACCATCGGCGCAATAGAGCTTAACTTCCGTGTTCGGGATGGGAACGGGTGGACCCTCTATGCTATAGTTACCGAAAACTTTATATTGTTCCGTAAAATATTAACCATTAAACGTTAATTAAGCAATTTAAGAAAAAGGAAAAATGCATTTTAAATATTAAAAAAAAGATTAAGCCGCACGATCTATTAGTATCGGTAAGCTAAACATATCACTATGCTTACACATCCGACCTATCAACCTCATGGTCTATGAGGGATCTTTAGCTGTATTGCTACAGGGGATATCTTATCTCAGGGGGGGCTTCCCACTTAGATGCTTTCAGCGGTTATCCCTTCCGAACATAGCTACCCAGCCATTACCACTGGCGTGATAACTGGAACACTAGAGGTTCGTCCATCCCGGTCCTCTCGTACTAAGGACAGCTCCCTTCAAATATCCTACGCCCACAACAGATAGGGACCGAACTGTCTCACGACGTTCTAAACCCAGCTCGCGTACCACTTTAATTGGCGAACAGCCAAACCCTTGGGACCTGCTACAGCCCCAGGATGTGATGAGCCGACATCGAGGTGCCAAACCTCCTCGTCGATATGAGCTCTTGGAGGAGATCAGCCTGTTATCCCCAGCGTACCTTTTATCCGTTGAGCGATGGCCCTCTCATGAGGAACCACCGGATCACTAAGACCTACTTTCGTATCTGCTCGACCCGTCAGTCTCGCAGTTAAGCTCCCTTATGCCTTTGCACTCTAAAGCTGGTTTCCAATCAGCTTGAGGGAACCTTCGCGCGCCTCCGTTACTCTTTGGGAGGCGACCGCCCCAGTCAAACTACCCACCAGACATTGTCCTGAATCCGGATTACGGATTGCAGTTAGAAACACAGAATGATAAGGGTGGTATTTCAAGGGTGACTCCGCCGAAGCTAGCGCTCCGGTTTCATAGTCTCCCACCTATCCTACACATATCATTCCATACTCCAATGTCAAGCTATAGTAAAGGTGCATGGGGTCTTTCCGTCTAGTTGCGGGTAACCGGCATCTTCACCGGTAATTCAATTTCGCTGAGCCTCTGGTTGAGACAGTGCGGAAGTCGTTATGCCATTCGTGCAGGTCGGAACTTACCCGACAAGGAATTTCGCTACCTTAGGACCGTTATAGTTACGGCCGCCGTTTACTGGGGCTTCAGTTCGAAGCTTCGCACTCGCGTGCTAACCCCTCCCTTTAACCTTCCAGCACCGGGCAGGCATCAGTCCCTATACTTCGTCTTGCGACTTTGCAGAGACCTGTGTTTTTAGTAAACAGTCGCTACCGCCATTTTATTGAAACCTGTATATGCTTACTGAGTAAATCATTCACATTAACAGGTACACCTTATCCCGAAGTTACGGTGTCAATTTGCCGAGTTCCTTAACCAGAGTTATCTCAAGCGCCTTAGGATACTCTCCCAGTCTACCTGTGTCGGTTTGCGGTACGATTACATCTTTAACTCGCTACGAGGATTTTCTTGGCAGTGTGGAATCAATCGCTTTGTAAGACTTTCGCCTTTCGTATTCGCATCTCGGACTTAAAGTACCCGGATTTTCCAAAGTACAATCCTACCTGCTTAAACCGGCTATTCCGTCAGCCGGACGATCTATCCTACTGCGTCCCCCCTTCGCTGATAGCGTTAAAGTTGCAGTACGGGAATATTAACCCGTTTTCCATTATCTACGCCTTTCGGCCTCGACTTAGGGATCGACTAACCCTGAGAGGATTAACCTTGCTCAGGAAACCTTAGACTTACGGCGAATATGTTTTTCACATATTTTCTCGCTACTTATGTCAGCATACGCACTTCCGATTCCTCCAGCAGTCCTTTCGGTCTACCTTCAGCGGTTGTCGGAACGCTCCTCTACCCCGTGTAAATTAATACACAGTCGCAGCTTCGGTAATGTGCTTAGCCCCGATACATTTTAGGCGCGGACTCACTTGACCAGTGAGCTATTACGCTTTCTTTTAAGGATGGCTGCTTCTAAGCCAACCTCCTGGTTGTCAATGCGTTTCCACATCCTTTTCCACTTAGCACATATTTTGGGACCTTAGCTGGCGATCTGGGTTGTTACCCTTTTGACCATAGAAGTTATCTCCTACAGTCTGACTCCCGTAATTGCATAACCGGTATTCGGAGTTTGATTGAGTTTGGTAGTCCGGTAAGACCCCTAGCTCATCCAGTGCTCTACCCCCGGTTACTAATTTACGAGGCTATACCTAAATATATTTCGAGGAGAACCAGCTATCTCCAGGTTTGATTGGCCTTTCACCCCTATCCACAGCTCATCACCTAACTTTTCAACGTTAGTGTGTTCGGGCCTCCACAAGATTTTACTCTTGCTTCACCCTGGCCATGGGTAGATCACCTGGCTTCGGGTCTATTTCGTATAACTAAATCGCCCTATTAAGACTCGCTTTCGCTACGGCTCCACCATTAACGGCTTAACCTTGCTATACAAAATAACTCGCTGACTCATTATGCAAAAGGCACGCAGTCACTCTGTCCATCATTGCTGATGTACATAGAGCTTCTACTGATTGTAGGCAAATGGTTTCAGATACTATTTCACTCCCCTCTCGGGGTGCTTTTCACCTTTCCCTCACGGTACTAGTTCACTATCGGTCATCCGGTAATATTTAGCCTTCGGAGATGATCCTCCATAATTCCCGCAAAATTTCACGTGTTCCGCGGTACTCGGGAATACTTAAAAGAGATTAATTCATTTCGCTTACGGGATTGTCACCCTCTGTGATTATACTTTCCAGAATATTCAGCTATAAATTAATTTTGTAACTCTTTCGGAATCTCTGCACGATTCCTACAAGCATCCCACTACCCCAGATATAAAACGCATGCAGACTATAATTATATCTGGTTTAGGCTGTTTCCCTTTCGCTCGCCACTACTCAGGAAATCACTATTGTTTTCTATTCCTGAGGGTACTTAGATGTTTCAGTTCCCCTCGTTCGCTTCTATTACCTATGTATTCAGTAATAGATGTCATAAGTTCATCATGACGGGTTTCCCCATTCAGAAATCGTTGGCTCATAACTTGTTTGGCAGCTCCCCAACGCTTATCGCAGCTAACCGCGTCTTTCATCGCTTCCGGATACCAAGGCATCCACCATAAGCCCTTAGTAACTTAATCTTATGTTACACAACTTTAAAATTCGCCTTGATCCTAATTCTTAATTGCTTAATTAGACGTTCAATTTTCAAAGAACAATAACACTTTTAAACTGGTGGAGGTGAACGGAATCGAACCGATGACTTCCTGCATGCAAAGCAGGCGCTCTGCCATCTGAGCTACACCCCCGATTCTTTACACGCCTTAAGCTATTGGTGGGCCTATCTGGACTCGAACCAGAGACCTCACGCTTATCAGGCGTGTGCTCTAACCACCTGAGCTATAGGCCCATAAGCCTACCGACCAGTATTTCAAAACTAAACAGCAGACACGTAGATTTTTTTATACTCCCTTAAAAGGAGGTGATCCAGCCGCAGGTTCCCCTACAGCTACCTTGTTACGACTTCACCCCAATTACCGGCAACACCTTAAGCGTTAGCCTCTCTTGCGAGTTAGCTTCACGATTTCTAGCATTGCAGACTTTCGTGGTGTGACGGGCGGTGTGTACAAGGCCCGGGAACGTATTCACCGCAGCATGCTGATCTGCGATTACTAGCGATTCCGACTTCATGAAGTCGAGTTGCAGACTTCAATCCGAACTGAGATTTGGTTTATGAGATTTGCTTGTTTTCGCAAACTTGCGTCTCTTTGTCCAAACCATTGTAGCACGTGTGTAGCCCTGGATATAAAGGCCATGAGGACTTGACGTCATCCCCACCTTCATCCGATTTATCACCGGCAGTTTCTCTAGAGTGCCCAACTGAATGATGGCAACTAAAGATAAGGGTTGCGCTCGTTGCGGGACTTAACCCAACATCTCACGACACGAGCTGACGACAGCCATGCAGCACCTGTCTCTCTGTTTCATTGCTGAAAAAGTTATATTTCTATAATTGTCAGAGGATGTCAAACCCAGGTAAGGTTCTTCGCGTTGCGTCGAATTAAACCACATGCTCCACCGCTTGTGCGGGCCCCCGTCAATTTCTTTGAGTTTTAATCTTGCGACCGTACTCCCCAGGCGGAACACTTAACGCGTTAGCTTGAGCACAGAAAGAATAATCTTCCTATACTTAGTGTTCATCGTTTACAGCGTGGACTACCAGGGTATCTAATCCTGTTTGCTCCCCACGCTTTCGCGCCTCAGCGTCAGTATCGTTCCAGAAAGCCGCCTTCGCCACCGGTGTTCTTCCTAATATCTACAAATTTCACCTCTACACTAGGAATTCCGCTTTCCCCTCCCGAACTCTAGTATAACAGTTTTAAGTGCACTTTCCGGGTTAAGCCCGAAGATTTCACACCTAACTTATTATACCGCCTACGCGCCCTTTACGCCCAGTAATTCCGAACAACGCTTGCACCCTCCGTATTACCGCGGCTGCTGGCACGGAGTTAGCCGGTGCTTCCTTTGATGGTACCGTCAGTCCGCTACTGTATTAGAGTAACGGGGTTTCTTCCCATCTGACAGAGCTTTACAACCCGAAGGCCTTCATCGCTCACGCGGCGTTGCTGCGTCAGGGTTTCCCCCATTGCGCAATATTCCCCACTGCTGCCTCCCGTAGGAGTCTGGACCGTGTTTCAGTTCCAGTGTGGCTGATCATCCTCTCAGACCAGCTAACCATCATTGCCTTGGTAGGCCATTACCCTACCAACTAGCTAATGGTTCATAAGCCCATTTATAAGCGATAGCATTGTAAAGAGGCCATCTTTGATATCACGGCTTATGCCGTGATATATTATTCGGTATTAGCAGTCCTTTCGAACTGTTATTCCCAACTTATAAGTAGGTTACCTATGTATTACTCACCCGGTCGCCACTTTACTCGTCCCTTGCGGGACTTTCACGTACGACTTGCATGTGTTAGGCACGCCGCCAGCGTTTGTTCTGAGCCAGAATCAAACTCTCAAAAACAAAACGTTTATTGACAAGAGTACTTAATGATTTGAATATTATTCAAAGACATTAAGCGCATCTTACATTTGACATTTTTTAATTTTATTGCATTTTTGTATGCTGTTTAGTTTTCAAAGACCGATCTTACGAATGGCTGTTTGGTGCTTTTAACTTACTTTCAATTGCGGTTTGAACCGTTTTTTGAACTGCCATGTTTCGAAGTGTTTTATAAGTATAGTATAAGGAAAAGATTATGTCAAGGGTTTTTTTAAGTTTTTTTTAACAATTTATCGTTATTTTGAATATTTTTTTCTTCCCTACTTTAATTACAAATTCGTTAATAAAATCAGGCAGTTTCAAAACGTCTGAATTTGCTCTGATTTCAATTTCATTTCCTTCAGGCGTTCTCTGATTTCCTGATTCATCTTTTTCGTTATTTTTTTTTGTGCGGTCTGTATTTATATATATATTATCTTGTGCTTTATTGTTAAACGAATTCTGAGAAATAATTTCTGTATCTTTCTTAATTTCATAGTTCTGTTTATTTAAATTATCTATCCTTATCTTAACAGCTCCCTGTTTTATCAATCTTTTAGCCTCACCGTTAGATGGTGCAGCATGTATATGCGTCAACAGGGATATTAAATTTATATGCAGATTTTTATTTCCGCTTAACACTTTTTCTTCAAAATTAACATCCGTTCCTGTTCTAACGACGCATTGTTTAATATCGACAGTTATTGTTTCTATATCTTCGGGATTTACCCTTTTTTGATGAGCTTCTTCGAAATACATTGAAGCCTTTTTTGCAGTTTCTGTGTCGTAAAACCGTTCAACCATTTCCGAAGCTAAATTCTTTTTTGCGAATAATGGGTTAAAACCGTTTTTCATATCCTTTTTTAATTTCTCTATTTCGTTCAACGACATAGCGCTTAATAATTCATAATATTTCATCATCATTTCATCTGATATAGACATGATTTTGCCAAACATATCATTGGGCTCATCAAATATTCCTATAGTATTGCCTAATGATTTGCTCATTTTATTAATTCCGTCAAGTCCCTCTAATAAAGGCATAGTTAATATTACCTGGGGGGAAAGTTTAAAACTTTTCATCAGCTCTCTTCCGACAACGAGATTAAACTTCTGGTCATTACCGCCTAATTCCAAATCTGCGTTTATAAATACTGAATCATACGCCTGCAGCAGCGGATATATAAATTCATGTACTGCTATAGGTCTATTTTCCGCAAATCTTTTCTCGAAATCGTCTTTTTCAAGCATTCTTGCGACGGTATAATTTGACGAAATTTTAATAAATTCTTCTAATTTTATATTTGACAGCCACCAGCTGTTAAATAATATTTTGGTCTTATTTTTATTTAATATTTTAAACGCCTGTTCTTTATATGTTTTAGAATTTTCGATAACTGTTTCTTTAGAAAGCGGTTTTCTTGTTTCCGATTTTCCTGTAGGATCGCCTATCATCGCAGTAAAATCACCGATAATAAAAAAAACTTCATGTCCGTAATCCTGAAATGTCTTTAATTTATTTAATAAAACAGTGTGTCCAAGGTGAATATCCGGAGAAGTAGGGTCAAAACCTGCTTTTATTTTAAGGGGAATATTGTTTAATATAGATAATTTTATTTTTTCATAAAGCTCTTCTTCTTTAATAAGTTCGACAGAACCGCGTTTAAACGCTTCGAGCTGTTCAATAATTAATGAATCTATATTTTTTTTGCCTTTATCCATTTTTATTTAATTTAATATGTATCTTT
This sequence comes from Candidatus Acididesulfobacter guangdongensis, assembly GCA_004195045.1. Classification (NCBI taxonomy): domain Bacteria; phylum Candidatus Acidulodesulfobacteriota; order Candidatus Acidulidesulfobacterales; family Candidatus Acidulidesulfobacteraceae; genus Candidatus Acidulidesulfobacter; species Candidatus Acidulidesulfobacter guangdongensis. The sequence continues at coordinate 109,843 of SGBC01000004.1, read as the reverse complement.
TAAATTTATTTAATATGTATCTTTATGAATTTAAATTAATAAATTTTAATTCTAATAGCAGATATAATATAAATTTATCTATTATATATCAATATTTATTTTTTCTATAGATTTACTCAATTTAGTATCGGCGTCCAACGTTATAAAAACTCCATTCAACATAATATTATTTTCTTCCGGTACAAACTTGGCAGGCATATTTGTTAAATATTTATTCACCGCTATATCTTTTTGAGTGCCGAGAATAGAATATCTTGAACCGACCATTCCTGCGTCGCTTATATATGCAGTACCTTTTGGCAAAATTATATTATCGTTAGTTTGCACATGGGTATGAGTGCCTATCAATGCAGAGATTTCGCCGTCCAGATAAAAACCGAGCGCTTCTTTTTCTGATGTCGCCTCTGCGTGGAAATCAATTATTATAGCGTCTGATTTATCTTTAATTTCTTCAATTATAGTTTTAGCGGCAACAAAAGGCGAATCTATCAATTCTTTCATAAACACCCTGCCTTCAAGATTTATTACGCATATTCTATTGCCTGTTTTTGATGAAAATATTCCGTATCCGGCGCCTGGCACTCCTGCGGGATAATTAGCAGGTCTGAGCAGTCTTCTTTCTGTCGGCAGATATTCTATTATCTGTTTCTGATCCCAGATATGATTTCCTGAAGTAATTACGTCTATTCCTAAACTTAATAAAAATTGTGCTATTTTAGGACTGATACCCATACCGTGTGCGGCATTTTCACCGTTTGCAATAATAAAATCCGGCTGATAGCGTTCAATTAAACGGTTTAATGAATTCTGCACGCCAATTCTACCCGGTTTTCCTATAATATCGCCTATAAATAATATTTTTTCTATACGCATTTAAAATATAAAGTAAGTAAATATATAATATATAAAGTAAATTATTTATATATATCATACAACATATAATATAATATAATTATAAAGGAAATTATCGTTGCGCTGCCAGTGACAATATAAATAACAAAAATAAAGTTTAACAGGAAACTTTTTTATCAATAATTATCAATAGTTATTTGAATTATCGATAGTTATTTGGCAAATTCCGTTGCCCTTGTCTCTCTTATAACCGATACTTTTATCTGTCCGGGATATTGCAGATTTGACTCTATTTTTTTAGCTATATCTTTAGCAAGCATGACTGAATCGTCATCGGAAACATTCTGGCTTTGAACGATAACTCTGACTTCTCTGCCAGCCTGAATAACGTAGCTTTTTGCAACACCTTCAAAAGAGTTTGAAATAGCTTCTAAATTTTCGAGTCTTTTGACGTATGTTTCAAACATTTCTTTTCTGACGCCTGGTCTCGCAGCGCTTAATGCATCGGCGGCAGAAACTAAAATTGCTATAACACTGTTTGGCTCTTCATCGTAATGATGAGCTGCTATTGCATGAACAACCTTTGGGGATTCTCCGTATTTTTTTGCAATTTCAGCGCCTATTATTGCATGAGAGCCCTCTACCTCATGGTCAACAGCTTTTCCTATATCGTGCAGTAATCCTGCTCTTTTTGCCTGTTTAACATTTACTCCAAGCTCGGAAGCCATTATTCCGCATAAAAAAGCTACTTCAATAGAATGATTATAGACGTTCTGAGAATAACTTGTTCTGTATTTTAACCTGCCAAGCAATTTTAATATTTCAGGATGAATACCATGAACTCCTACATCAAATGTAGCCTGCTCCCCGGCTTCTTTCATAGCCATATTAAGTTCTTCTTCAACCTTCGCAACAACTTCTTCAATTCTTGCAGGATGTATTCTTCCGTCGGCTATTAATTTTTCGAGCGACAATCTTGCAATTTCCCTTTTTACCGGATTAAATGATGAAAGAACAACAGCTTCCGGTGTTTCGTCTATTATAAAATCAACACCTGTTGCCGCTTCTAGCGCTCTGATATTGCGACCTTCCCTGCCTATTATTCTTCCTTTAATATCATCGCTCGGAAGCGGAACGGAAGATATAGTCTTTTCAACAACATAATCTCCCGCATATCTTTGAATTGCCGTCGCTATAATTTCTTTAGCTTTTTTATCACTGATTTCTTTAGTTTCATCTTCTATTTTTCTAACTGATTTAGCAGCTTCATGCTTTGCTTCCTCAATAATTGAATTAATTAATTCATTTTTAGCCTCAGTCGCCGTCAAACCTGATATTCTTTCAAGTTCCAAAGTTTTTTCATGAAAAACGGATTCAATCTTCTTTTCTTTGTCAGAAATAGATTTTTCTGTTTGTATTAAAACTTTTTCTCTTCGTAAAATATCTATCTCTTTTTTTTCAATAATATCGATTCTCTTATCCAAATTGTCTTCTTTTGCGGCAATTCTTTTTTCTAACCTTATTAATTCTTGATTTTTTTGTTTAATATCTTCATCTGCGGCTTCTTTTAATTTTATAATTTCGGCTTTAGTATTTAATAAAGCATCCTTTTTTATTTCTTCTGCTTTTTTTTCTGCATCAATAATAATATCTTTCGCTCTGAGCTGACCTTTTTTTAACGAAATATTTTCAATTGTTTTATTTACAAAAAATCCGCCTATAAAAAAAATTATCGAACTAATTATAATTATAATAACTTCTGCCATTATATTATTTTCTCCTTATTATTTCATTGAAAGTAGCAATCTAGTTTAAAAAATTAAATAATTTACATAATTAAACATAATAATAATAATAATACTTTTATAATATTTTTTACATCCTTAAATATTGTCGGAACAATTAATAACCCCTTTTTCGCATATCAAATAATGCATTTTAATATCATTTTGTGTAATTTCAATTTCATTTTTATTATAAATTTGAAAATTGTAGCATACGCCTACAAAAATAGAATTTTTTTTAGAATCAGCCAAAACTTTATCGTAACATCCTTTTCCATAGCCTATTCTGTTGCCTGTCCTGTCAAATGCGAGACCTGGGACAAAAAAAGCATCGATACTGTTAATATCAGTTTCTTTATTGCATCTTGGGGACAATATTCCGTAATTATCTTTAACAAGGGTCTCCGTATCTTTAAATTTATAAAAACAAATATCGGAATCTTTTTTACAATACGGTAAATTTATCTTTATATTTTCATATTTGGCTTTATCAACGGCAAATTCGATTTTCACTTCATTTTTTATGCTCATATAAAAAGCAACTGATTTAACAGCCCTTTGCTTTATAAAAGATTGAATATAATCAGAAACTATATTGCTGCAATAGATAATTTCTTCATTCTTTAAGTTCAATCTTTTATTTAACATCTCCTTCCTTACGGCAATTTTAGAATACATAATGAATGAAAATATATCAAATATAATTTTAACTAAATTAATACGAATTATTTTATTTAGGCGTTTTAAATTTTATTTATCTTAAAATCAATTTTCTAATTATTTATTTAATTATAATTATAATTATAATTATAATTATACTTAAAGCGCACATGATAGAAATTAAACAGAACTATACAGCGTAAAAATCTGTCAAATACAGAAAACCTTAAGGCAGCAAAACGGCGTCTTTCTAAATTTCAATTGATGATTTTTGTAAAGGAATAACAGAAAAAAGGATAATGCGTATAAAAGGACTTAACAAAATCCCCCGCATGTGCCGAACAGACGATAAAATTGGACCTATTTAAATAAGGTGGTAATCATATAATAATCATCGTTAAGAATCAAATAATTAAATTTGCTTCTATCGAGAGAATTAGGGACGATCCCATTCTATCCAACTGTTGGGTCAATTTTAATAATCTAATCGAACACCGCAGGGTTAAAATAACATATGTATATATATTTATTAAGATAAACTAGTTAAAGCAAGCTGCAAAGCCGCCTTATTCACACTGCTATTCAAAACTGTCGAAACATTTAACGTATATAATATATATTAAATAAATTATTTCAAATACTATAAAACTTTACTATATATTTTTTTGATTTAAATTTTACTTTACCGTATTTTAATAATTTAGCCGTTAGACGAGTTTGCAATATATTTATAAATATTGTTTACTTTTTCTAACACTCTTGTACTTTCTGTGTTAGTTTCCAATTGTGTAGAGAGATAATCGTCGGCGATATTGAGAGCCGTCAAAACAGCGATATTTAAAGAATCGACAGATTTAGTCTTTTTAGAAACCTCATCTGCTTTATTATTTACATACGCAGCAAGCTCTTCTAAATATTTCTTAGGTTTATCGCTATTTATTAAATATTTTTGATTTAGTATTTTGAGTTCAACAGCATCGTTCATATGTTATTTATAAAAAACTATAAAACTAGTTTAAATTAATATTTTCCAAATTGTATATAATATCATCAATTTTTTTTATAGCTATATCATTGTCTGTCTCAATTTCATTTATTTTATTATTTAGCTGATTAATTTCCTCATCTTTGATTTTTACCTCCGTTAATAATCTATCGCGTTCATTTTTTATTTTTTCAAATGCATCTTTTAAAAGGACAATTTTTTCTTCAATTAAATTTAAATTTTTAATATCCATTTTTTGCAATCCTGTAAATAAATTATTCATATACAATATTTTAAATTTGCGTTATTTTTAATTTATTTTTTTTCTTAGCCGAATTAAATTATAAAATCAACTTTCTTAGTCTTCATCACTGCTATATGTAGATGTTATCATATAAAGTTATAATTTAAAACAAAATTATTAACCAACAATATTAAAAAGCCGCAGAAGTATATAAATGAGCATACGGTCTAGCGCTTGACGGAACTATTTTATAAAAAGGACCTCTGATTAAATCTTCAAGCTGCAAATTAAAATCTTTAGCATATTCTAATAAATATTTTTTTAAAAAGGACATATCACTGTCATTTGCTTCTAAAAATTCCACTTCTTTTGAGTATTTTGAAAAATCTATTTTTTGTTTCAGATAAATGGCGCCTCCGTGCATGCCGACTCCAAAATATTCTCCAACAGACTCTTCAGAATTATCAAGCCCTAAAAGAACCATTACCCCGCCTGCCATATATTCGCCAAAAAAACTGCCTACTTTTCCGCCTATAATTATAACCGGAATTTGTTCATTATAGCCTTTCATATGAATACCTATACGATAGCCGGCATTGCCCCTGATATAAATCCTTCCGCCTCTCATACCATATCCTATCACATCTCCCGCATCTCCGTTTACCGTTATTTTGCCCGCGTTCATAGTGTTGCCGATATTATCCTGAACATTATTATTGACAATAATTGAAGGTCCATCCATAAATACGCCTAGATCATTTCCCGGAACTCCATTAACCGTAATGGTAATATCGTCTCCTTTAATACCGTCTCCTATATAGTACTGACCATTTATATTTTCAAGAAAAACATTCTTAACCCCGGATAAAATACTTTCTCTGATGATTTTATTTAATTCTTTGTAATGCATATCTTTCGCGTCTATTACAATAGTACCGCCCGCAATCACACTGCCTGTTTTTGTATTGCCGTCCGTAGTCATCTAATCACCGAATTATTCAAAAATGTTAAATATTATACAATTATAGTTTTTTCACATACCTGCATGTTTAATGCCCAGGGCTTTTAGTTCTGAATCAGTCAATTCAATTCCTCTAAGTCTCTCTTTAGAACCTCTTAAACTTTCAATGGAATTTACACCCATAGCTCCAAGAACTTCTTTCATTTCATGGCTCCATGCATTTATCAAATTATAAAGTTTTTCTCCATATTCTTCAGGGTCAAGCCTTCTTGTTAATTCCGGTCTTTGAGTTGTTATCCCCCAGCTGCAGTTCCCTGTATGACATTTCCCGCAAACATGGCATCCCATTGTAATAAGGGCAGCGGTTCCTATTGCAACGGCATCCGCGCCCAGTGCTATGGCTTTTACGGCATCCGCGCTTGACCTGATACTTCCCGCCGCTATCAAAGAAGCCTCATTTCTTATTCCTTCTTCCCGTAATCTCTGGTCTACCTGAGCAAGAGCAATTTCTATAGGTATGCCTACATTATCTCTGACTATTGTCGGTGCTGCTCCGGTTCCGCCGGTAAATCCGTCAATATAAACTATATCTGCTCCGGCGCGTACGACACCGCTAACGATAGCAGCAATATTATGAACCGCAGCGACTTTAACCGAGACAGGCTTTTCATAATTAATAGCCTCTTTTATAGCATAAATCAGCTGCCTTAAATCTTCTATAGAATAAATGTCATGATGCGGGGCAGGGGATATTGCGTCTGTGCCTGCAGGTATCATTCTTGTTCTTGATATATCCGCCCCTATCTTTTCCCCAGGCAGATGACCGCCTATGCCCGGTTTTGCACCCTGACCTATTTTTATTTCAACAGCCACACCGCTGTTTAAATAATCTCTATTAACGCCAAATCTTCCTGAAGCAACCTGAACAATGATATTTTTACCAAAAGGAACCAGCTCGTCGTGTAGTCCGCCTTCTCCAATATTCATAACTATTCCTAACGCTCTCGCAGCTAACGCCATAGCTTTTTGAGCGTTCAAAGATATAGAACCGTAAGACATGGGAGCAAATATAAAAGGGGTTGCCAGTTCTATTTGAGGAGGCATTTTATTTTTTAAAACAGGTTGACCGTTTTCGTTAAAATCCAATTCTATCTTAGAAGGCTTTTTGCCTAAAAAAGTTTTAAGTTCCATAGGCTCGCGCAGCGGATCTATCGGAGGATTTGTAACTTGACAGGCATCTAATAAAATATGGTCAAAATACTTTTTGTATTTTAATGGAGTTCCCATTCCAGATATGGCAATTCCTCCAGACTCAGATTGTCTCCATATATTTTTAATATGATAGTCCTGCCAATTTCCATTTTCACGCATAACGGTCGGATTTTTCAGTATCGATATAGCTCCCTCTGGACAATAAGTATAGCACCTTCCGCATGCAACACACTTGGAATGGTCTGCTATAATTTTATCTCCGCCGAAACTATATGTTCCCCATCCGCAATTTTGAATACATCTTTTGCATCTTATGCATTTTGCGTGATCTATAACAGCTAAATATTCAGATTGTACATTTGTAAACGATGATTTTGTCATGAAATAATCAACCTTTGTTTTTGAGATATATTTTCAGTATTTATAGCGGTTTTTACATTGGTTTTTACAGTTTTTATTATAATAGGTTCGCCTGCTTTAGGAGACCATACAACATCAGGAGAAGAACAAATTTCACGGATCGACGATTCCTCTGAAGCTATATATGTAAAATCACCTTTAGTTCCTGCAACAAGCGGTCTTAATTTTATTCTGTCGTTTAATGCGACCATTCCGTCAGGATAACCGAATATTATGGCAAAAGGTCCGTTAAGAAGCGCACTGCCGTATATCTGTCTCAATGCAGTATACAGTTCTTTTTGTTCAGGCTCCATTTTGTCAATTGTCTGATAAAAAGGGGCGGCTAAAACATTCATTGCCATCTCTACTGGAAGTCCATGTTTTCTGATAAGCAAATCTAAAATATATGCTATAACTTCCGTATCGGTTTTCAAAGCCAAATTGTATTTAAACATTTCAAGATATCTTTTGTTAATACCGTAAGAAGATATTTCGCCGTTATGAACAATTGACCAATCCAGCAGCGTAAATGGATGCGCTCCGCCCCACCACCCCGGAGTATTGGTAGGAAATCTGTTATGAGCCGTCCACATATATCCTTCTACATTATCAAGCATATAAAAATCGGCTATATCTTCAGGATATCCGACGCCTTTGAACGCTCCCATATTTTTTCCGCTTGAGAATACATAAGCTCCGTCGTAATCAGAATTGATAAGCATAACACTTTTGACTACAAAATCATCATCTTTCAGTTCACTGAAAAGTCTATCTTCGCGGTCGCTTTTAGGTTTCATAAAATATCTGTGAAGGATAGGATGGTCATTGATTTTAGAAGTCTTAAAAATCGGAATGGGTTCCTGTTTTTCAATTATGAAATTATTTTTAAAATACTCTTCGACAGTTTCCTTAGCGGCAAGGTCATCGTACATAACATGAAAAGCATAAAGCTCTGAATATTCCGGATAGCAGCCGTAAACTGCAAATCCGCCGCCGAGACCGTTTCCTCTGTCGTGTTCAAGAGCTATCGCTTTCTTAATATCTTCACCGTTAGTTCTTATTTTTTTTATATTTATAATGCCGCATAAGCCGCACCCTGCTGTATCATGCTCTATTGAAAAATTATTTTTTAATCTAAGCAATTTTTTATCCTCGAAACAATTATTTGAATAAAATATAATAATTATATTTAATTTTAATTATATACATATGTTAGCATATATATGCGTTTTATACAATGTCTATAAAATGTTTTCGTCTAAAATTTTTTTAAAATCCTCGGCAATATTTTTTTTAACAGGGGGAAGCCCTAATTTTTTTCTTGCTCCTTCTTGAGGATCGCCGAGTCTTAACGTTTTAAAAAATAATTCTTCCGCTTTTTTTACCGTAGGCGGATTTACCTGATTTTTTATGGCAATATTTTTTAAAGTAGTCAGAACGGTTTCCCAGCTATAATTTTGCGGACATAATTCGGAACACGTATGGCACTCTAAACATTCCCAGACAATCTTGGAACACATAGCGCGTTCAACATCATTGTCTAATATCATTTTAATTATTAGCGGAGGGTCATAGGACGCAAAATTCAGCGACATAGGACAATCATTTCTGCAAGCTTGGCAATTGTAGCACCTGACCAAAGACTCTTTATCGAACATTAGCGAATAGTCTTTAAATATCTTTGATAAATTAAATTTATCAATAAATTTTTTTGCTTTTACTTTATGCATTGCAATAAGTTCTTCGGTACCTTCTATGCCAAAGGCAAGGCACATGAGTTCTTCCAATGTTATAACCGGAATATCGTATTTTGAACCCTCTTTTATAAGCATAAATTGATTCGTATCAAATTGAGTAAAGCAAGACGGGCATACGGTCGTCAGGGCATCAACCGATGCTTCTTTGATAGCGTCCATTTTAATTCTTGTCATAACTAAAGCCTTGTCGTGTTCATCTACTCTGTCTAAAGACTGACCGCAGCACATCATTTTATTATTGTAATTTACTACAGTCGCTCCAAGCGCTTTTAAAATATTATCGTATTTTACAGGATCGAACGGACTGTCAAAATTGATAACATGGGAAGGTCTGACAAGATGGCATCCGTAATGAATTGCAATTTTCAAACCTCTTAGGGGATATTTTACATTAGCTTTAATTCTATTAACGCCGACCTCATCATGAAGATACTCTATTAAATGGGAGACGGAAGACGAACCTGAAAAATTTAAACCTATTTTATCAAGTTTTTTATTAATATCTTTCTGATAATCGGGGTCAGATATAACTTTTGCTCTTGCCTGTTTAAGATTGGAATAGCATCCTGTGCAAACAGATAAAATATTGACATTTTCATTTTCTGCAAGAGCGATATTTCTGATAGCCGTCAAATCAAATAAGGTTTCATCTATATTTTTGACTAAGGATTTTTCAGGACAGCATGTAAAAGAATCTATGTCTTTATATTTAATTTCTAATTTATCTAATACTAAACGCGTAGCTTTCTCCATAAAAGGAAATTTTGCCTGAATAGTGCATCCCCAAAAAAAAACATTTTCTTTACTCATGGTTTTATATAATTATTTTCAGTTATCTCAGTTAATTAAATTGGCATTATGATTTATAGTCATTATATTATAATATATTTTGTTATATTTTAACATACAAAATTAACAAATAAAAATTATACAAAGCTCAAATATATAAAACTAACCTGCATATGATGACTTTCATTATCAATCGTATTATTGCATTATTACATGTGAATAATTTTAAGTTAAAATAACACCCGATACGTTCTTAAAATATTTATAGAAGGAATAAACAGATAATAATATGCTTAATAAAATTAACCAGTATCCTACAACTCCAAAATTGATATGAAAATGTGAATAGTATACAAGCAAAAATAAGATGCCAAACATTTGAAAGGTCGTTTTCCATTTGCCGATTTTGCCGGCAGGTATGACCAATCCCTTTTCGCCTGCAATTGCTCTTAAGCCTGTAACAAATATTTCCCTTATTATTATTACGGCGACCATCCATGCCGGAATTCTATGCAAAGGTATAAGCATAATAAGTATAGTAACAACCAATATTTTATCTGCAATAGGGTCGAGAAAAATACCGAAAGTCGTAATAATATTTCTTTTCCTTGCAATATATCCATCTATAAAATCTGTTCCCATAGCCAGAATAAAAAGCAAAGCGGCATATAATTCATAAATCTCATTATTGAAAAACAGCAATACAAAAATAATCGGCACGATTAATATCCTGCCCATAGTCAAAATGTTGGGCAAATTATAAATATTATTATTTTTATTCATTATTTTACCCAATTTTACTTATTTTTTTTATACCTGTTATAATAATCCACAACCTCTTTGACATAATTCTGCGTCTGTGAGTACGGCGGTATTCCTCCGTATTGCTTAACCGCATTTTTGCCTGCATTGTACGCTGCAAGAGCCAAGGACATATTTCCGTTATATTTGACAAGAAGGCTCTTTAAGTACTTTGTTCCCGCAAAAATATTCTGTGCCGGATTGAAAGGGTTGGACACATTTAGCATTCTTTGAGTTGCCGGCATAAGCTGCATAAGTCCTTCAGCACCTTTATCGGATACAGCAGATTTTTTATATCCGGATTCCGCCCTCACAACTGCCGAGATGAGGCGGCTGTTTACACCATACCTCTTTGCAGCTTTTTGAATCAATTTTCTATATTTTAATATCTTATATGACTTATTTTTATATTTAGACGCTGTGCGCATAAAAACCTTATAGCCGTTTGAAACCGGTACGTTAGAAAAATATACGGTTCCGTTTTTTCCCCGCCTCATATAAATATTTGCTTCTGCATTATTTAGATAAATAAGTTGCAATACTATCATTGAAATCAGCAACGCAGCCGCAAAAACACCCGCAATAGCGGCAGCATCGGTATTTGCAGTTTTAAGTCGCTTTATTTCGTTGAATAATTTATTATAAGAAATTTTCATAAATTTTTACCATTAATGCTTTCTTTTAAAATGACGTTTATAGCAGGATTATTAACAATATAAACTTTTCTTGCTAATTTAGTCTAAATGCTTTCTTTTAAAATGGCGTTCATAGCTGCAGCAGCTACTGCGCTGCCGCCCAAATTTCCGGCATTGCTTACGGACGAAAAAAAAGCATCTTTCATAAGAATTCTTTTAGATTCGTCTGCGCCGACAAATCCCACAGGCATACCTATTATAAGCTTCGGCTTATAGCCGAGAGATTTAAATAATATTTTACATGTCTTCATCGTTTCCAATAAAGCCGTAGGGGCATTTCCGATGATTATGAAATCCGGTAAATTTTCAATAACGGCAATTCTTATAGAATAAGCCGATTTTGTAATTGCATGAAAATCAGCCGTATTGCAAAATTCCGATTGTAAATTATAAATCGACATTAAATTATCAAATTTTTCATTTAATTCTTTGCTGCTTAAATCTATATAGCAATTAGTCTCCGTAATAACTTTTTTATTAACGGTGCTGCTTATTCCGGCTCTTGTCATCTTGCTGTCGCAAACTATTTTTATAGATTTATCTGAGCCGGATTGCTGTTTTATAAAATTAACGGAGTCGGCAATTGAATTTTTAGTAAAAGAAACAGTCTTCGAATAAGCAATATCGCTTGAAGCGTGTATCATTCTTTTTATTATGTTTTTTTCAAATTCAGAATAATTATTATTAAAAAATTCATTATCCGCAAGCAATGAATTTATTATTGAAATGCTTTCATTGTAAATATCCGTTCCTAAATTAGAATTTGTCATATCCATGATATTTATGCTCTTTAATTTATTGTATTTCTTTATGATATATATTATTATTGAGTATTATTTATTATAAATATTATAGTTATTGTAATATGCAATGTAACGCTAATAAATATTTTTGCTATATTTATCTGTTTATTATAAAAAATTATTCGCGAATTTTCAATAATACCTTAATCCTGCAATAGAAAGTTATCTTTTGCTTAACCTAGCAAAGAACTGCATAAATATTTTCCATTGCAGAATTAAGGTAATAATATAAGTTGTGTTGTTTCGCATATAAATTATATAATATTAAAATAAACTAAACAAATAAAATAATTCAAAAATTTTAAATCCGGATAACAATAATAATTTTTATGACTAATAAAAATTCTATTTTTTGCCTTTCATTAGAAGAATTAGAAGCTTTTTGCATAAAAAATTCTGCAAAAAAATTTAATGCGTTCCAAATTATGAAATGGATTTACAGTGCTAAAGTCTATGATTTTAATAATATGACAAACATTTCAAAAACTCTGAGAGCGAGCCTCGACTATCATTTTAATTTTACAATGCCGGAGATTACAGCTAATTTTAGAGAAGACGCAGCCGACGGCAATTATTCAATAAAATATCTTATAAAACTTAACGACGGTTCTGCCATCGAATCAGTATTCATTGATTACGGCAAAAGAAAAACATTATGCGTTTCATCTCAGGCAGGATGTAAAATGCTATGCGATTTTTGCAGCACCGGCAACTCCGGTTTTCAAAGAAATTTAACTTCAGGAGAGATAATCTCTCAAATTTTACTGATAGAAAACGAATGCAAAACTAAAATTACTAATATAGTATTTATGGGTATGGGCGAACCTTTAGATAATCTGTCTGAAGTAAAAAAAGCTCTTGAAATTATTTCAGATCCTAACTTTATAGGGGTAGCGCGAAGAAAGATTACAATTTCAACATGCGGCATAATAGATAAACTAATCGAGATTAAAGATTTAAAATATAAAATTGCCATATCTCTAAACGCTTCAAATAATTATTCAAGAAGCCAGATTATGCCTATTAATAAAAAATATCCCATAGAAGACATTGCAAAGTTTATAAGCAGCGGGAAATACTTCGGGCACAATAAAATAACCTTAGAATATGTTTTATTAAAAGATTTTAATGATTCAATAAATAATGCAAAAGAACTGATAAAATTATTTTTTCCGCAAAATGTCAAATTTAATCTAATTCCGTTTAATAAATTTGATATTGAAAATACAGACCTCGCAAAAACTTCCTGCGGCACGCCGACAAAAAATAATTACGAAAGAACAAGCGAAACTGCCTATAATAATTTTCAGGATAAACTGATGAAAGCCGGATTTATAGTAACGATAAGACATTCTAAGGCTCAAAGTATTTACGGCGGGTGCGGGCAGTTAAAAGTTAATTTGCTATAATATTTACAATATATTATAATATGATTTTTAAAACAAATAGGTATTATATTATATATGTCATCAAAAAAATATTCCGCAGCGATAGATTTGGGAACTACAACAATCGCGGCTGCTTTAATAGACAAAAAAACCAATAACGTAATTCTGGAGAAAAGTTCTACCAATCTTCAGTATCCAGACTTTGGATTAGATTCCGTAAAACGGATACAGAACGGTCTTGACAAACAATCCGTTAAAAAATTGCAGGAAAAAGCTTTCTTAACAATTGGCAATCTTTTAAATTATTTTATAAAAGAACTATGTATTTACCCGGAAGATATAACTGAAATTGCCCTTGCGGGCAATACTGCGATGGAATTAGCTTTTTGCGGAGAACCTTTATCTGATCTCGCAAAACCGCCTTACAGACCTTCTTTCGACATATCGTTCCCAAAAAAAACAAATGAAATAGGTTTGTCTCTATATATAGATATAGGCACTGAGAACTTAACCACGGATTCAAACCATTCAGACGCAGCAATCAATATTTCATCCGATTGTTTTGGCAAAACTAATCTTAGCAATGGCAAAAACAAAGGTACATTAGACAGCGATTTATTCATTTTTCCTATTTTAGACGGATTTGTCGGAGGCGATACGGTATCATCTATTTATTATTTAGATCTGACAAATAGAGACAGACCCGCTTTCATAGCGGATTTTGGAACAAATGTAGAAATAGCAATAGGTAACAAAAATAAAATTTTTACAACATCGGCGCCTGCCGGACCTGCCTTTGAAGGAGGAAATATAAAACACGGAATGCTGGCGCAAGGTTCTGCTATTTCTTCTATTGAACTGAAAAACGGTCTGTTTAATTTCGAGACGATTAACGGCTCTAAAATTCCGGAAGGAATTTGCGGAAGCGGCATAATTGATTTAATGGCTTCCTTGCTCCGTGAAAAAATCATAGATAAAAACGGCAGAATTATGCCTCAAGAACTTATTGATTCAGAAAGCTATTCGGTAGTAAACAGCGGAGTAGATAATGTAGAAAATGAAGTCGTTATCTACAGAAACAGCAAAACAGATATCAGATTTTATCAAGATGACGTCAGGCAGTTTCAATTTGCTAAATCTGCCGTAAAATCTGCGGCTGAAATACTGCTAAATAAATATAAAATCGATGTTGAAGATGACTTCGATGTTTATATATCGGGTTCTTTCGGTAATTATATCAAAAATGAAAATATAGATATTATAGATATTTTTCCTTTCAAAAATAAAAAAATAAATTATATTTTCGACAGTTCCCTCGAAGGATGTAAAAAATATTTAATTACTGCTAATTCAGTAAGGACACTGGATATATCAAAAATTACAGCAATTTCAAAAAACTTTCCGCTGTCTGGAAGCAAACTTTTTGAAAAATTATTTATTAAAAATTTATTATGGGAATAATATAATAATATGCAGATAAAAATATTTGAAGACGAAAGATTAAATACAGAATTTTTTCCGGGCTTAAATTTCGTCAAAGTATTTTCGTCATATAATAAACCGCTGGCAGTTAAAGATATAAAAGGCGACATAATTTATATGAACGAACAGGCTAAAGCGCTTAGACTTTCGACTAATGACGACATTTGCATATCTTTTAATGAAGAATTGCCTGAAGAAATAAAAAAACTTAATACATCCGGTTTGCTGTCAATCAATAAAATTATTAATACAATATCGGTCAATAAAATTCCTCAAAAAAAATACTTTCAAATTGAAACCATAACGCTTTTTAATAATTTTGGATTATTTAACGGCACATTAGTTATTTTTTTTGATATGACAAAAATAGCTGAAAACATTATTAAATTATCTGAAATGAATAACTGCAAAGCATATGACGAATTAACCGGTTTCTTGCTAAAAGAACAGTTTGATGAAATCGCAGAAAAAGAAGCTGAAAGATGCAAACGGTACGGCGTGACTTTTTCCGTAGTATGTTTCAGTTTTGAAAATTTAGTATTAATCGGACAGTCTTATGGACAGGAAAAACTTAATAAACTGATTAGATACTATGGAATGTTTTTAAATCAGAAGTTCAGAAAAACAGATTATCTGTTCAAATTTAATTTTAATGATTTTTATGCAATATTAACCCATACCGGTTTAGATGTTGCATTAACAAAATTCGAAAAAATAAAAAAATCAATATCGGAAGCGGTAAAATTTAACGGACCGCTGCAGCCTGTGCTATATTACGGAATTTCCGAATTTGATATTAAAAGACATTTTAAAAATTGGAATCTTCTTATAGACGAAGCAAAATTAGAATTTGAGAAAAACAAAACATTCAGTTTTAAAAAATTTTAGAAAACTTATAGGAAAAGGTGTCAGATTTTATTTTTTTGCATATAGAGCAGTTCAATCAACAAAGAAAATATTTGCAAAAAAAATTAATCTGACACCTTTTCCGAGTAGATAACTTTCTATTGCAGGATTAAAGTACGTAATATTATCTGACTAAATTAATAGTATTTACATTATCTTTATCTTTTATATCTAATACTTTATTTAATATTTTTCCAACCCTGTATAGCGGTTCTCCGGCATTTTTAAATAAATTTTCAAGAACGGCAGCTTGTTCGCTGGATACGCAGATTAAAAGTCCGCCCGATGTTTCAGCGCCAAAAGCAGCCCAGACAAGATTTTCATCAACATTTTCTTCAATATTTACATATTGAGAAAAGAATTTTCTATTCCGTTTGGTGCCTGCGGGATTAATTCCTTTCTGTATTAATTCTAAACTTCCGCTGATTAAAGGAAGGTTTTCAAGATTTAATTCGCAAGAAACACCGCCGGCTATCATCATTTCAGACGTATGCCCTACAAGACCGAATCCTGTAATATCGGTCATGGCATGCACCGCCTTTTTTAAAGAAATAACCAATTCTGATGCTGTTTTATTTAATTTAGTCATAGAACAAACAGCTTCATCTAAAACAGACTGTTTTAACAAATCGGTGCATAACGCGCTGACTATAAACCCCGTTCCTAATTTTTTGGAAAGATATAAAATATCGCCGGACTCAGCCCCTTTATTGGAATATATCTCATCTATTCCGCACATACCTGTAACGCTAAGACCATATTTCAGCTCTTTATCGTCAATAGAATGTCCGCCGAGGAGCGCTGCGCCGGATTCATTTATTTTATCTAATCCTCCAAGCAATATTTCTCTAAAAACATCTTTTTCGACATTTGCTATAGGAAAGCATGCAATGTTTAAAACAGTTATAGGCTGTCCTCCCATAGCGTAAACATCAGATAAAGCATTAGCCGCGGCTATTTGTCCAAAAGCGTAAGGCTCATCCACTACAGGCGTAAAAAAATCTACGGTCTGAATAAGACACCTGTCATCCGATATTTTGTATATACCGGCATCGTCTTTGTAATCAAAACCTACAAGAACATTGTCATTAGGCAGAACAGGCAATTTATCAATTATTGAAGATAGGTCCTCCGGACCTAATTTGCACCCTCAGCCGTGAGCAGATGTCATAGAGGTTAATTTATATTTTTTGTTTGTCATATATTTATTACGGCATCTTGCTGCCGGCTAGTAAATATTCTAAATCTTTATCGGTAAATTTGATACCGCCGCCTACGAATAGCGACCTATTGTTGTTTTTACTAAAAATATCATCATACCCCGTATCTACAAAAAGATGACGTAAAAATGTATAACTCACGCCTGCATTAACGTATGCTTCTGCAGAGCCGTTATTAGAATTGAATCCGAATGCTCTTGCGTATAATTTTAAATTTCTATTTGTATATGGAATATAGTAGTTAACGCCGACTCCTCCGGTTGAATACATAAGTCCCGCCAAAAAAGTCCAGTTATAAAAATTTTTCGCAATTTCTGCATTAAATTTAAGACTATTAGAATTTGAATATTGAGTGGTGTTTGTTGTGACGCTTGAAGGATAAAACTCACCCGACGGCGGATTATTGGTAGTATATGTTGTAGTCTGGGTTTCTCCGTATGAATTGCCGTAATTGACAGGCGTCGAATCTACACCGAGAACATAATAATGACCAGGAGAAGGCTGAAGTCTCACATTGACTTCTGTGACCGAACCGTTTGAACGGTCTAAATATTGAGAATTTATATTCATTCCAACCTTAAAACTATTAAAACCCCCTACTAAATTATTAATGCCTTTAAGCGAACCGTTAAGATTATTATATACGGAGCTTCTATTTACAAGTTTGCCTAAAGTTCCTCTGCCTTTATTTATCTTTGACGATATACCGTATATTTGATTTAAAGACAATTGAAGCTGTTTTGTGTCTTTCCTGATATGCAGCAGGCTTCTATTGATATTAGACTTATTTTTAGTTAAAATATCGCTTAAATTTGCCGACACAATTTTGATGTTATCGGTGATAGAAGGAAGCTCCTGTCTTAAATTATCGGATATTGCCTTAAAATTATGAATTGTTTTTGTCAACGCCCTGTCGTTTTCGACGGTTAATCCATTAATATTGCGGGAAAAACCGGCAAAATTAGTCATTATCACATTAAAGTTCTTCTGATTTAAATATACTAATCTGTTTAAATTATCTGAAAGTTCTGCAATATTAGCCAATATTGCTTTTATTTTATGTTCGCCCGTTTTAGTGCCGATTGATTTTTTCAGCGATTTTGTAACGGCATCAAGATTATCAGCAGTTTTTGCAAATTTTAAAATCAAGGAAGACATATTTTCAGGCGATTTATAGCTTTTAATTATTTCATTTTCAGGCACCGGTTTTGACGATAAAGCCTGTATAGTATTAGCAGGAGCAATAGATATATAGCTCTCTCCCAATAAACTCATAGACCTTATCGAAGCGGTATAATCAGGATAAATTTTATATTTGGAATTTATTTCCATATAAACACGCGCCTGACCGTTTTCGAGTTTAATCTTTTTGACCGTTCCAACTTTTATTCCTGCCATTTCAACGTTAGTTCCGGTGCTTATGCCGTTTGCAGACGCAAAATACGCGGAAATAATATATGTAGGGGGTTTGAAAAGGTTAATCTTACCGACTTTCATAGAAAAGAAAACAAGTATTATCAGAATTGCGACGGTAAAAAGACCAACTTTAGTTTCTTTATTTAGTTTCATGATATATCATTAGTAAAAAATAATAAAAAAAAGATTCAATTTATTCGATATCGGTTATTTTTGACACATTTTGCTATAAACTAAACAAAATTACATCGTATATACTGAAACTTAATACAAACATACTCAATTTTTGCTTAAAATAATATGCTGCATATAAGAACATATAACGATGCAAATCATATAACTATCGGACCATTCATGCTTCCTGTTACAAATTGTCTTACAACCGGATTATCCGATGTCTTAAATTTTTCGGCATCACCTTTTTCAATTATAGCACCTTCATATAACATTGCAATAGTATCAGCTGTTTTATAAGCTCCTTCGATATCATGACTTATAATAATGCCTGTATATTTAAAGTGTTTCTGCGTTGAAATTATGAGATTATTTATTACATCCGACATTATAGGGTCAAGTCCGGTAGTAGGTTCGTCAAAAAGAACTGTTTCGGGCTCTAATATCATGGCTCTTGCGACTGCCACCCTTTTTCTCATACCGCCGGACAATTCTGCCGGCATTTTTGATTCAATCCCGCTTAAACCGACATCATTTAAACCGGACATCACTTTTTTTATAATATCTCCTTCGGATAATTTCAGATGCTGCCTTAAAGGAAATGCTACATTTTCAAAAATATTAATTGAATCAAACAATGCTCCGTCCTGAAATACCATTCCAAATTTTTTTCTTAATTCATTCAGCTCTTTCTTATTTATGGTATTTAGATCAATATCGTTGAATAGAACTCTGCCTGAATCAGGTCTTAAGAGCCCTACTATATGCTTCAGCATAACACTTTTGCCTTCCCCGCTTCTGCCTATTACAACGGTAATTTTCTTATCTTCAAAACTTATATTGAGATTATTCAGAACCTTAACGTTTTTAAAAGATTTATTTATATTCTCAAGAATTATCATTTACATAAATCCAAAATACAATAGAATTCCGACATTAATTCATTTATTAATTTAATTTAGTTTAGTTTAGTTTTAACTTAACTTTATTTTATTTTACTTAATTTAAGTTAATTTAATTTAATTTAATTTAATGAATTATATAAATCATATAAATAATTTTATAATATATATCGTATAATAAATATCATATATAATTGAGGTCTATAATCTAAAAACAATATTAAAATAATATTGAAGTCAGTATGTAATCAGCAAAAAGAATATAAATTGAACTCAGTACAACCGCCTGCGTCGTCACTCTCCCTACGCCTTTAGAACCCCCGGATGCTTCAAAACCTTTGAAAGTACTTATAGTAGCAAGTATAATTCCAAAAAAAACTGCCTTTATTAAACCGTTATAAATATCGCTGAGATTAATATATTTGTATATCATATCGACAAATACCGTGCCGTTTAATCCAAGAAAAAATTTATAAACTACGTATCCTCCAAATATTCCTATAAGCGAGGTTACGATAGACATTATAGGAAGCATTATCATAGAAGCGATGATCCTCGGAACTGAAAGAAAATAAAAAGGGTCTACCGCCATTACCTCAAGGGCATCTACCTGTTCCGAAATTTTCATAGTGCCTATTTCCGAAGCCATGGATGACCCGCATCTGGCCGTAATCATTAATGCGGTTAAGACAGGTCCTAACTCTCTGGTCATTGCAAGGGCAATAGTGGGACCAATCATGTAAGTTACGCCCACAATCCTAGCTGCGTAATATGACTGAAGAGCTAAAACCATGCCCGTAAAAAGACCCGTCAATCCGACAATATAAAATGAACCTATTCCTATAAAAGACATCTGGTCAAAAAGGTTGTCGAGATTCACGGAATACCGGAGAATAGACAGAGTGCAGTTCCACAAATATATAATTAGAGAACCTAATTCATTTATTATATATAAAACAAACAGTCCTATTCTTTCAAAATAACGCAATATAAAATCCATATGTTTTTATATATTTTTATAATTTACTCTTCAAGTTCTACGTGCCAGTAGGCGCTATCAACAATATTAAGAAACGGCATCCATTCTTTATATAATATATTTGTCAAAGATATATGATAATAAGGAGACCATTCCGGTTTTCTAGGCTTCCGTATTAAATTCATTCCCGCTTCTTCCGGCGTTCTGCCGCCCTTAATTCTATTGCATTTAATGCAGCTGCATACGACATTTTCCCATGAAGATATTCCGCCGTACGTTCTGGGAATTACATGGTCTAAATTTAAATCGTTTTTTTTAAATTCTTTTCCGCAGTACTGGCATTTATTTTTATCCCTGAAAAATATATTTGCTCTCGAAAATTTAATATATCTTTTAGGTACTTTATCATACCCTGTAAGAAGAATTACCCTCGGCACTCTAATGAACCTATCCACGAGACCTACTGATTGAGCGCCGTCTGTAACAGAAATATCTTTCCATGAATCAAAAGTGAATGTGCGGTAATTTTCATCAACAGCCTTAGCAGCTCCTTGATATAAAAGTATAAAAGCCCTCTTAAGAGAAGTTACGTGAACCGGCAAAAAGGATTTATTTAGAACTAATACACTGGAAGATAGCATAAGCAAACCCGCATATTATATTATAAATTAAAAGCGATGATATTATTATAATACCACAATATTAAATTATTTTATATATATAATATTAATATATAAGTAAGCGTCGTTCAAATATGTCTTTTTATTTTTCTATTTAATTAATTTGACATCTGAGAAACTTTTATGAAATTTCCGATTATATCGTTTATATCGTCATCTAAAACAGTCCTTAAATCGATCAGGAATTTACCGTCTTTGATTTTACCGACAACAGGTATTTGTAAACCTCTGAATATTTCGCTTAATTTTTCCGCCGCAAAAAATTTATGAGTAACGGACAGGCAATATGTTTTCATTTCGTAATCAGGCATTGCTCCGCCTCCTACAATACTGAAATCTTCTATAATGTTAAAAGTATACATGATTTTATAGGTGCTTTCAAGCTTTTTAACCTTATTTAAAAGTTTTAACCCTCTTTTTTTTATTTCTAAAATATTTTGTGAAAGCAGGC
The DNA here is from genome assembly GCA_004195045.1 of Candidatus Acididesulfobacter guangdongensis. Classification (NCBI taxonomy): domain Bacteria; phylum Candidatus Acidulodesulfobacteriota; order Candidatus Acidulidesulfobacterales; family Candidatus Acidulidesulfobacteraceae; genus Candidatus Acidulidesulfobacter; species Candidatus Acidulidesulfobacter guangdongensis. The sequence continues at coordinate 88,303 of SGBC01000004.1, read as the reverse complement.
GGAGGGTCGGAATGTTCTTGATAGCGTTATTTATATCTAAATATTCAAACAAGACTGCTTCAAGCGCCGCCAGAGTCATTTTGTCAATCCTGAAAGCCCTGTTTAACGGGTTTTTTGCAATTAAATCAACATACTCTTTTTTGCCTGCAATAATACCTGCCTGCGGTCCGCCAAGAAGTTTGTCTCCGCTGAATGTTACTATATCAATCCCTGCGTTAATAACTTCCTGAGCGGTAGGCTCTTTTGGAAGACCGAATTTTTCAAATTTGATAAAACTTCCTGAACCGAGATCTTCCATAACAGGAATATTGTATTTTTCTCCTGTTTCTACAAGCTCTTTAGAATTTACCTCGTGAACAAATCCCGTCATTTTAAAATTGCTGTGATGAACTTTAAGCAGCAGCGCCGTATTTTCGTTTATTTCTGATTCGTAATCATTAATTTTAGTTTTATTTGTAGTTCCGACTTCGATAAGCTGCGCTCCTGACGCTTTCATTATATCCGGAATTCTAAACGAACCGCCTATTTCAACAAGCTCGCCTCTCGAAACTATAACTTCTTTTTTGATTCCTGCGGCAAAAGTATTTAACGCCATAAACACGGCAGCAGCATTATTATTAACTACAATAGCCGCTTCACAGTTTAAAATTCTGTTAAGCAATGTTTCCACATGGGAATATCTTTTACCCCTCATTCCTTCTTCAAGATTGAATTCAAGATTTGAATATGAAGAAGATATTTTAAACACATTTTCAACTGCCGCTTTCGGCAAGATAGACCTGCCAAGATTGGTATGAACAACTACGCCCGTTCCGTTAATAACCCTTTTAAGACTGAATGAAAAGTTATTAAAATAATCATTCAGCAAAAATGCGAAGCGCTCTATTTTAAAAATATTGTCTTCAAGTACTGCATCATCTTTAAAATTTATTTTTATTTTTATTTTCTCTTTTTCTTCTGACAATATTTCTTCTAATTTATCTTTTACGGCATTATAAGAATATTTGTCTATTAATTTTTTGACACCTTCATCCTGCAAAATTAATTGAATTTTCGGAAATTTTCTTAAATATTTGTTTAAGCTATCCATAATTTATAAACTAATTTAAATTAATATTTTTTATTAAGATTGAAAGATTTAAATGAATTTCCTGCATAAGAGGATAAAATATTTTCTAAAAAGTTAATGCAGTCTCTCAGGACATAGTCTTTGGCATTTAATTTTGAAATTATCGAAGTACTGGAATTTGCCATGAGATTAATAATTTTTACGGCGCTTACAGGCAAATTTATTGTTTTTACCGTTTTGGCGCAATTGCCGCAGACTGCTCCGCCTTTTGCTATGCTGAAAGTAAAATAATTATCTGCATTTTTCTGCGAACATAATGTGCATGTCGTAAAATTGGGAAATATGCCGATATACTTTAAAAAATTAGAAATAAAATAAAGCTCATGCTTTAAGATGATATCTTCCGTGCAATCGTTTCCGACCGCGTCATTCAAACTAATATATACGTCCCTTAGCAAATTAAAAATCATTATATTTTTGTCTTTTTCAGGAACAAGCGCTTTTGTAATTTCCAGAAGTTTTGATATAGACATGTAGGCATTTATATTTTTTCTGATATTTTTATATTCTTCGACAGAATCTACTTCATAAAGTATTGCCAGCGACATTCCCGCTTTTTCATAAAATTTTATACTTGTCAGCATAGCGGGTTCAAGTTTTCCAAGAAACCTCTTTTTGCTTTTTCTTGCATTATTGGCAAAACAGACGATTTTTCCATAATCTTCGGTAACATAGACTATTAATAAGTCTGCTTCATTCATTTTTTTTATGGAAACAATAAAAGATTTTGACGATAACACGTTCATTAAAATTATCTTCCGAATTGTAAATATTTAAATTAAATTATTTTTTAAATAAATATGATTATACAACCTATTCTATACAAGTATCATTTATTTTTATTTTATATTTTTTTTATTGCTTTAGTGTCTGCAACTCTTTTATTATTTTATTATTTATTTTACCTGCCTGAAAAAAAAACAACGCATATCCCCGTAATAATAACAAAAACCCCAAGCCATCTTCTGATTCCAACTTTTTCTTTCAAAAAAAATTTTGAAAGCAACAGCACAAAAATATAACCGCTTGATAAGAGCGGGTATGCAATAGACAGCGGAAGTTTGGATAATGCCAGAAGATAAAATAATGTGGCGAAAAAAAGGATGACCAGCGCACTGAAAATAAAGGGATTAAAAAATATAAGGACAGATTTAAAACCTATTTTTAAATGTTCCTCTTTTACTTTACCCGAGCCTATTTTTTGCAAAAGCTGGCCAAACGATGAAAAGATAACGGCAAAAATCATATAATAGTATGGATTCATGATATTTATATATAGCCTTAAATTATTATTACCGTTAAAAATTTAAAGAACACACTAAGGATATTCTATAGTAAAGACGTTTAACAAAATACGACGTTAAAAAAGCGATAGCGCAGCAACATTTAAAATTATTGCGCAGCAAAAATGTTAAACAAATACAGGCTGCACATATAATCAAAGCGAATTATAACCAAAGCGGCTTATAACGAAAAGTTTATCACTAAAATTAAAAATGGGCAACGAAAAATTACATTATTCGGCGACAGTATCGTTATAACGGCAATTTAATTATACAATAATTTTTTCTAAATTTGAAAGTTCTGTATAAGTTGAAAATATATAGAGTTTATTTAATTTTTTTTTATTATTGCTGTAATTACAGCAGTTATAGCTGCCGTCTACGGCATTGCCGTAATTATATCTGTCATTTATAATTCCGTTAAACGCTTTTTTAACATTATGATTTACTTTTATTTTCTTTATATCTATTCCGGCAGTTTTAAGCCTTATAGCCATATCGTACGGTCTAAGCCCCGTAATTGCAATATTATTAAATTTATTAATATATTTTTCAAAATTTACGTCCCAAATCCATGAAATATCCCTGCCGTCCGCATCTCTGTCGGAAAAAGCAAATAAAGCATTAATGCAATCATCTTTTTCAAATATCTTTTCTAATACATTGTTGAATCCTGATGGATTTTTTACTAAATCTATGCTGCACTCTATTCCTTGAACTATTTTCTTAAAAGACCTGCCAAATTTTGTGGAATAATTTTCAAATGTTTTTTTTATTATCTCGTCGTCTATGCAATAAAATTTTAGCACCAGAAAGGCTGCCATATAGTTTAATATGTTATAATAACCCTGTATTGAAGGCTTAAAATAGAATCCTTTGCTTTTTACCTTAGAATTAAATTCTTCCATATTTTTAAAATTAAAAGTTATATAATCATCGCCGGACGATTCTGCCTCTACATCAGCAGCAGCGTTTTTATATCCGCAATAATTACAGCAATAATTTATCATAGTATAATGAACGTTAAAATAAGCGGACAATATATTTCCGCATTGAGGGCAGGAGATTGCATCGGTTAAAGCGATATTGCTATTTTCTTTTTCGCGTTTACATAAGTTATGGTCATCTAAATCGCTACCTAAAGCATTTAATGTATTTAATTTGTCATTATTGCTTTTACCGTTGTTATTGTCATTATTATTGTTGTTGTAATCATTATTAAATTCTTTTTTCTCTGATTTAACGTTAAAATAAAACTTTTTATTTTTAGTATTAAATCCCACAAAAGACGCGAGAGGTTCATTGGAAGGCAAAATTAAAACAGGATAAGTTTTTAAAGACTGTATTGATTTTTTAATACTGAGCATTGTAGTATTTACTTCTCCGTATCTGTCTAACTGGTCTCTATAAAAATTAGTAATTACTACAAGATCCGGATTTATTTTTGAAATAATATATGGAAAAACCTTCTCGTCTGTTTCAATTACCATAATATCCGCATTAAATTTGCCATTAAATGAATATCGCTCAATAATAGACCCGAAAATGCCGTTTGTCATATTTGCTCCGTTGATGTTTGAACAAACTTTCATACCGGCTTTATTTAAACCTGAAGCTATTAAATTGGCGGTTGTAGTTTTTCCGTTAGTTCCTGTGACAAATATTACCGGAATATTTATAGCATTTATATCTCTTGCAAAATTATCAATTAAATTTTTATCTAATTTTTTTAGCAAATAAATCGGTAATACATCCCCGTTTCTTTTGAAAACTGCAACTAAAATCAGTTTAAAAAATTTATACAGAATGATTTCAATTTTATTTTTTATATTTAAATACATAATAATTTCAATAACTTAAGAATTACTCTAATATTTTAACAACTTACCTGCTGATTAAAAATTGTGCAATTTGATTAACCTTTCTATTTTGTTAGATATTCAGGTTTCAATAATCAAATTTCCTTTAAAAAATTTTACAGCCCTTGTGAAATTGTCATTTTTTATTTATTAATTGTTTAATTTTTTCAACAGCTTCCATAGCATTTTTTGCATAAATATCAGCATTTATAGACTTTGCATAATCTTCGTTTACTACGGCTCCGCCGACCATTGAAAAAACATTTATACCGTTTTTTTTCAATTCTTTTATAACATTTTCCATTTCACCGACGGTAGTCGTCATCAAAGCCGATAGCCCTACAAAATCGACTTTGTTTTTTATTGCCTCTTCAACTATTTTTTCGGTCTTTACATTTCTGCCAAGGTCGATAACCTCAAAACCGTTATTTTCTAAAAGCGTTGCGACAATATTTTTGCCGATATCGTGAACATCTCCTTCAACGGTCGCCATTAAAATTTTTACGGTTTCAGCATCGTTTATGTTTTTCGGCAAATCTCTCTTAATTCTGGCAAAAGCAATCTTCATAACCTCTGCGCTTTCCATAACCTGCGGCAAAAAATATATATTTTTATCAAAAAGCTTTCCAACTTCTTCAAGTGCAGGTATTAAATATTTATTGCCTATTTCTAAAGGTGCTATACCCTCGGACAGCAAATTTTCCACAATAGAAACAACGCCTTCTTTTTCTCCGTTTAAAACAGCGCTGTACAATTTTTCGCCCGGACTTAAGATATTGCTTTTATCATCTGCATTTTTAGATTTTTCTGACGTGTTTAAATTTTTTTCGTTATTATAACTGTTTGCTTTTTCCGAAAAATGATTTATATAAGCCTTTGCAAGATAATCTTTGGCTATTAAAACTTTTACCGCATAAAAACTGCCTGTTAGCAGTTCGTCTTCTGGATTTACTATAGCGGCGCTCAATCCTTCCGAAAAACACATCGTTAAAAAAGCTGCATTAATATGGGTTCTTTTCGGCAAACCGAAAGATATATTACTGACGCCCAGAACGGTAGGAAGATTCAGAATAGTTTTATTTTTTTTAATCGCGTCTAATGTTATCAGCGCCTTATCTTGTCCGGCGCTTATCGGAAGGGTTAAAAAATCGATCATAACATCATACGATTTAATGCCAAAATCCGTTAGTTTGTAATAAACTTTATACGCAGTTTTGATTCTCTCATCCGATGTTTCGGGAATGCCGCCGTCGTCTAAAGCAAGAACTATAACGGCAGCGCCGTATTTTTTAATAAGAGGCATTAATTTAGTTAACTTTTTTTCTTCGCCGCTTATAGAATTAATCAATGCTTTACCAGGATATAGCATGAGAGCCTCTTCTACGGCATCAGGATTGGAAGAATCTATAACTAAGGGGCTCTGCACAACATTAGAAGCAGCCAAGATTGCTTTTTTCATCAGTTCAATTTCGTCAGTACCGGGAACGCCGACATTAATATCAAGCATGGATGCGCCGTCATCGATTTGAATTTTAGCAGTTTTTCTAATATAATTAGTTTTGCCGTTTTTTAACTCTTCTATAAAATCTTTTTTTCCCGTAGGATTTATTCTTTCCCCTATCATGACAGGCGGATGATTAGAGCCTAATCCTATAACTGATGTTCTGGAAGTTACAAAAAGCCCCGGTTCTCTTTTTATACCTTTTTCGGGTAATCCGCCGCTGTTTATTATCTTTACTTCGTCCGACATAGCTCTGATAAACGAGCTATTGCTACCGCAGCAGGCTGATACAACCCTGACTCCTATTAATGCAAGTTCTTCTATTATTTTGGAAAAATCATCCGGCTTGCCTGGAAATATGGTTTTTCCGTTTATTAAAGAAGGTATGCCTGCATTAGGCTTAGAAATGAGAGGAATATCGGTAACGGCAGCCATTTTTTTTAAAATTTCATAAATATCTTCTGGTCCGACGGAACAATTTGCTCCGATAACATCGACACCCAGACTGTCGGCGGTAACGGCGAAAACTTCGGGGGTGGTGCCAAGAATAGTTCTGTATGTATTATCAAATGTCATCATCGCTATTACCGGTTTGTCGCTTAATTCTTTAACGGCTATTATTGCCGCTCTGACCTCCTGCAGATCTATCATAGTTTCAAGCTGAAATAAATCAACATCGGCATCGAGACCGGCTTTTATCTGTTCTTTATATAATTCAACGCTTTCCTTGAATGTTAATTCACCGACCGGATAAATAAATTTTCCGGTAGGAGCTAAAGACATAGCTATAAGACATTTGCCTTCGGAGGCTTTTTGCGCTGCTTTTACGGCATTATAATTAATTTCATATAATTTGTTTTCCAGACCGTATTCTGCGAGTTTTATTCTATTTGCCCCAAAAGTGTTTGCCACTAATATTTCGCTTCCAGCCTCCGCATAGCTTTTATGAACAGCTATAATATGCTCAATTTTATCGGTTATATTAAAACTTTCAGGCAATAAACCTTTAGGCAGAAGACCTTGAAGCTGTAAAACAGTGCCCAATGCGCCATCGGACATAATTAATCTTTTTTGCAATTCTTTTCTAAAATTTTTTATCATAGTTTTTGAACCTTTTTTAATGTATGCCTTTTTTCATTTATTTTTTTAATTTTTTCATGTAAATTATATTAAATATTAAATGTTATTATATAAAATGTTATTTAAAGAAAATCAATTACAACTTCGATATGCTCCGTTATATTGCTGCCGATAAAATTGCTTCCCAGCAATTTAAATTTTTCAGGATCGTCGCTGACATAATATTTTTCATAAGGTCTATCAGCCTTGCCATTTAACATTTTATTTCTAAGTAAAAAATTTTTTACTTCTATAGCGACTTCTTTTCCTGAATCAATAATTTCTGTGCTGTTATCCGCAATTTCTGAGATAATTTTTTTTAACATCGGATAATGGGTGCAACCAAGAACGATAGAAAACGGATTGCTTTCAATTACAGGCTGCAAATAATATTTTATTACATCGCGTGTAATATCGGAATTAATCCAACCTTCTTCTACAAGCGGGACTAATAAAGGACAGGCTTTTTCTATTATCTTAACATTTATGTTTGCGCCTTCGCCGTTATTATAATTATTTAATCTGTTTATTGCGTTGGAATAAGCCTTGCTCCCTATTGTTGCAGATGTTCCGATAACTGCTATAGTTGCCGTATCGGACAAATCGGCTGCTGCATCGCTTAAGATTTTTTTTTCAGTTGCAGTTCCTTTATTCTCACTGCGGCTTCTTTCAATTAATTTTTTATAAGCGCATCTGGCGCCCGGCTCTATCACGCCAAAAATAGGTATGCCGAATTCTTTTTTTAATTCATCAAGAGCTAAACTTGATACGGTATTGCAGGCAACGACAATAAGTTTTACATCATTTTTTAGTAAAAATTTTGTTATTTCTTTGGAATATCTTAAAATTGTTTCTTTCGATTTGTTTCCGTAAGGTACTCTTGCCGTATCACCGAAATATATAAGATTTTCATATCTAAGCAATTGCCGTATTTCTTTGAATACGGTCAGACCGCCCAATCCGGAATCAAAAATACCTATCGGTCGGCTATTATCAGTTGACATTATATATTTTACGTATTTATTTTATAATTATATTTATCTTTAGTTTAATATTTAATTTATTAAATAATTTAATAATTTTAAAACTGATTTTTTTATGCTATATTATTTATTACTGATTATTTGATTATTGATTATCTCGCAATATAATAATGATTTGTTTGTTTGTTTTTCTTTTTGTTTGATATATATCATATACATATCTTAAATGAAAAATTGCATATTATCAAACAAAAAAAACGAATTATATGCACGAGATATAATAATTACAATCAATAAATTATAATAAATAATTGATTATACGTCTGCTGCCTTACTTAGCTGATGCGTTAACACCCTGTTGTCTAATAAATAATGCCTGCCGGCTATTTTATTTTCCGGTCATTTTATTTTAAGGAGATTATAATATTATGTCTGATTTATATGAGCAGTACAATCACTATGACGATAACAAATACAAAGAAAAAAGATTTGATATTAAAACTGAAGCCGGTATAGACGTAAAAGTTTTAGAAACAATCCCTTTCGATTATCCTCAAAGCGGAACAGAAGTGAATATCGGAACAAAAGAATTTACTTCAGTCTGTCCCTGGAGCGGACTTCCTGATACGGCAGAACTTAATATAAAATATATTCCGAATGACAGTCTCGTTGAAATGAAGTCGTTAAAATATTATCTGCTGTCTTTTCGGAACATCGGAATACTTCAGGAGCATGCCGTAAACCGAATATTAAATGATTTGACTGACTTATTGAAACCTCAATATATGGAAATTGAAGCAAAATTTGAATCAAGGGGCGGACTTGATACAATAGTCAAAGTTAAATACAATAGCGTCAATCGCGGCACTCAGGTATAGAAATAAAAAATAAAAAAATGAAAGTCATTTTTATTTTTATAATTTAAAATATTGTATCAATTCTATCGTATTATCGTCAGGATCTTTAATAAATGCTAATTTCATACTTTTATCAAGCGAATAAAATGGTTCGCGCATAAATACGGCTCCTTTTTCTTTCATGGCGATAAAATCTCTGTCTATATTATCTGTCATAAAAGCAAAATGGGCAAAACTGCAATCGGCGCCATTTGTGTGCCCATAATTTACATTTTCTGTTTTTTCATTTTCAGCATCTGCTTCAAAAATAAGTTCTATTTCAAAATTTGATGCATCATCTTGTAAAAAAACCAGCGTTACTTTATGCGCTTCAATATATTTTTTTTCTTTAATATGCATATTTAATATATCGGTATAGAAGGCTAAAGATTTGTCTAAATTTACGGTTTTTATAGCGGTGTGTATCAGCTTCATAATAATTTTTCCTTTTTTAATTATTTTTATTTTATTATTTTATTTAAGTTATATCTGAAAGCAGGTGCGATATTTATATTTTATTTATATTTTTTATATTTATAACTTATAATGTATATTTAAGTTATATTATGCAATAAACAATTTAATCTATTTAAGCTAAAGCATCGAATTATGGTATAATCAATGCAATTTTAATTTAAAGCATTAAATTATGTTACAATAGACGCAATCTTAGTTTATTAATAAAATAAAATTAATTATAGCGCAACAGTCGGTACAATTTTATCACAATGTCATAACTTATTAAACAGATAAACAAACTAATAAAACAATATCAAAAAATAACGGGCAATTATTTAATGATGAATTAAACTAAATTCAGGCTTTGCTTTTTATCTAATTTCACTAAATTCTATCTACACAAAAATGAATAATAATTCGCTGAAGCTAAAATTGAAAGCCGTTGACCTTTATCCTGAGATTATGAATATATACGGGGATAGAGGAAATATTCTATATTTTAAGTACAGAGCCTCACTTTATGGAATAAACGTTGACATTAAATCGTCTACTATAGGCGAAAAAATAGACATAAACAAAACGGACATTATGTTTATCGGCGGAGGGCAGGATTCCGAACAGGCTTTGATTTATAAAGATTTAACAATTAACAAGAAAAATGAGCTTAAAGATGCTAAAGATGCAGGCAAAATAATGCTTTCAATTTGCGGTGGCTATCAGCTTCTGCTAAATTACTACAAAGCTGCAGATAATAAAATAATAGAAGGCATTTCTATTTTTAGCGGACATACAATAGCTGAACCGGAAAAACCCCGATTAACAGGAAATATAGCCTCTATTTTCGGCGATATTATAATTGTAGGATTTGAAAATCACGGGGGGAGAACGTACTTATCTGAATCGCAGCAGAGTTTCGGAAAAGTGTTGGCTGGATACGGCAACAACGGCGCAGATAAAAGCGAGGGGGCTGTCGCAAATAATTTCTACGGTACATATATGCATGGAAGTATTTTGCCGAAAAATTTTATTTTTTGCGATATGCTTATAGACACAGCCGTTAAAAATAAATATAAAATCGGGCTTGATGATATAACTGCAAAAAATAATATCAATATTGATAATAATTTTGAAATTAATGCAAGAAAAGATATAAAAGATTTACAAAAAATAATCGGCAAAACAATATAAAAGATAAGATAAGATAAGATAAGATAAGATAAGATAAGATAAGATAAGATAATATAAGTATTTTATATTTTAATATGCATAAAACTTCAACTAAACTATTGCTGCAATAATTACGCAATATTTCAAATCAATACAGTATAATCAATGAAAATTAAAAAAAATAAATAAAATAAGCGCCTTTTTCTTTTTATATTTTTTTAATATTTCAAGAATAAGGCGCTTAATTCTTATGTGCCAACTGCACATTTCACTTGCAGGATTTTCAAGAATAGCACGAATCGTTAATTCCATAGTTTTCCATCAAAGTTGAATAAAATTCTTCGGCATCCAGATTTTCCAAAATCGGCTTTTCGTAATTGGTTTTCATGTTTTTTCACCTCCTTAATTTTAACTGACGTTATTTTAAGAAAAATTATAAAAAAATTCATTAATCCCAAAAAAACATTTTTTTAGGAGTTTTAGCCCAACTTCACCACTTTTGTTATTCTAAAATTATATTACAACACATTAATATTATTACATTTTATTTTTTATTTTGTAGTCTTCACAGGCATTTTTATTGCCCCATAAATTATAGTACAATATGCTGCTGATAATCATGGTGAAGTTGGGCAAGAAATTATATTTTCATTTAGAAATTTTGTAATAATATCATTAAAATCTTCAGTTAAAACATCTAAGTCAACATCAAACATTTTTAAGATCTCATCTTTTATTTCATCGCTTGTGTATTCACCGCTGCAAAGGGACAAAATATTAAATGATACGGCATTTAATTTGTATATGCCGCCTGTCTGCGTATCAAATAGCATATACTTGTCCGTTCCGTCATTATGCAGAATATATTGAGGTAAAAGTTTATATTTAACATTCATAATCAGCGAACCATCCCTTAATTAATTGTACCGACTAACCGTATAACCGTATTTTTTTATAAAATCAGTTAAACCGGCATTAATGTACTCATTAACTGTATTGTTTTATAAAATCAGCTGAGCCAGCATTGAGGATCTTTTTCGTGTATATTTCCATGATAATAATAGCTTATCGCCTTGCATCCTCCGCATCTTTTAAAATGGGAACAATTAATATCCGAACATGCAGATTGCGTATGAGCGCCGCTATTATCCGAAATATTTTTCTTATTTCTCATATCCCATAAAATTTTTGAACCATACCATATTTTAAAGAGACCTTCTTCAATAATATTTCCCAGCGGCAAATATAGCCTTCTGCAGGGAAGCACGGTACCGTCATGCAGAATGCAGACCGAAGAAAGCCCTACCGGGCAAAATCCGCCTGCATTTTCATCTACCAGATTCCATAACGGTCTGGAAGTTATAAGTCTTGTCGCAGATTCTGCAAATATTACTTTAGATTTTTCATATATGTTTTTATAAATTCTTTCTAAATCATAAGGATTTATAAAAAATTCTTTTTTTTCTTCTTCATTCATTGTTGTCATTCTTTCAACAGTTAAGGCATTTACTTTAAGCTCTTTAGCTAAATACAGCATATCCTCGGCATAATCCATATTTTTTTTATGCACCGTAAACATGATAGAAGTTTTTAATCCTGCACCGACTAATTTTTTAACAGTTTCAACCGTTTTCAAAAACGTACCCTTTCCTCTTATGGATTCATGTATTTGAGCATTAGGTCCGTCTATAGATATTTGAATCTCCGTAATTTTTTTAAACCTTTTAATTTCTTTAATAATATTTTCGCCTATTAACGTACCGTTTGATAATATGGCAACATTTTGAAAATTTGGCGAATTTTCTATTAATTCAGCCACATAAAATAAAGATGAAGGACTCAGGAACGGTTCTCCTCCCGTCAATGAAACAAAACCGTTCATTTTCCATTTTGCCAAAGCATCATCAAGTTTGCGAAAAATAATATTTAAGTTATTTAAGTCGGGCTCTTTAAATAGATAATCATTCTGATAGCAATGAATACATCTTAGATTACAGCTGTCCATAAAATGCCACTGAATATAAAATTCATTTTTTTTATTATCGGCATAACTATCCATAATTAAAGTTTATCTCATAAAAAAAATAATTCAACCGTCTATAAAAAATATATTGATTTTTTTTTAAATAATGATATATATATAAATTGTATAATGAAAAAAGATGATTTTATATTTTTTTATTTAAACAAAATTTATTTAATTTTATTTTTTAAGGAGAGAGTAACATGAACAAAAAAACAAAGATAGGCTTGTCTATTCTTGGACTAGTATTCGGAGTATCTGCCGTTCTTTCCGGCTGCGCTCCAAAAGTGACTAAAACATCTTCAAGCGCCTTGCCGCCTGCAAAGAAACCGGCAGTAGCTATTCAGCAGCCGACACAACCTGTCGTTTCTCAAAAAGTCAACTCTTATTTAAGAAAGTATCCATGGCTTGCATCTTACAATATTGCCTCTAACGGCAATAACATTCATTTTGCGTTTAACAAATCCATTCTTACTCCGTTAGACAAAATGATTTTGAAAAAAGATGCGATATATTTAAAATATCATCGCGATACTGCCATTCAGATTCAGGGCAACTGCGATAGAAGAGGTTCAGAGAGTTATAACTTAGCGCTCGGTTGGAGAAGAGCAAATGCTGCTAAGGCTTATTTAGAAGACCTTGGCATAAGCGCAAACAGACTTAAAACAATTAGCTTTGGTAAAGAAAAACCAATATGCAGAGCTCATACGAGAGTTTGTTATGCTATAAACAGAAGAGACCATTTCGTACCTGCTTCAAAATAAATTATTTTAAAATAAAAAAAGAAGTAAATAATAATAAAATCCCCGATAACTTATATGCAGTTATAACGCATGTAAGCTATCGGGGATTTTTTTAACATCTATTCCAATAAAATGCAATAAAAGTTTAATCCCAAACCTTCAGGTCAAATTATCGTAATTAGCAGGTTTTATTTAACGTCTATTATAATAAAAGTTTTTACAATAAAAGTTTAATCTGCAAGTTTTGCTCTTATATAAGTTAAATAATAAGAGGCGTAAACATTATCCCCATCTGCAGTGTATGTATTTTCATAATCTTTCAGAACTTTTTTAAGGATTGAATATCGTGAAAAAATAGGCTCGCTTCTAATATTATCGGCATGATCGCCAATAGATGCAGGCTGATTATTTACGCTTGCGTTATTTTTACATAATTCTGTGTTTTTTATTTCAGGTTTAGTTTTATTTAAATCATCTTTTATAATAAAATTATTTGTAGAATTTTTAGCTCCTATAAGATTTATCCTCTTAAATAATTCAAAAGCTGTTTTCGCATATTCTTTATGTTCTACAATTTTAAATTCTTCTACGACAAAACCTTCGGAAATTAATAGCTCTTTAATATAACAGGCATCGGGGAATTTATGGAGGGCAACATTTTTCGCAGTATTGCCGCCCGAATATTTATATTTATCATAGCACAGATTAAGTTCTTTTAACGTACCTTCGGAAAGAAATGAGCAGATAAATAAATTTTCACTATCTAAGTTTAAACTGTTTTTAACTGATTTAATAAAATGTAAAGGTTTATTTAGCCAGTGCAAAACCATATTAGAAAAAACAACATTCATTATTTTATTCTTTACCGGCATTTCTTCACAATCAGCGCAACACAAATAAGCACCGCCAGTTTCATCGGCTTTAACTTTTGACTGCCCTCTTTTTAATGCTCCTAATGCTATGTCAACCCCCAGATAGATAAAATCAAAATTCTTTATATTGTTATTATTTATTTTGTTTTTAATATGCAAAAGTCCGTTGCACGTTCCGCAGCCTGCATCAAGAATGTTTAATCTATTTAACCAGCCGTCATTATTAATAAATACTGCACTATGCCGCGATATAAAAAAAGATAATATGTCGTCCGCAATCATTTCAAGGGTGATGCTATGATACGATATTGCATTATCATATTGATGAGAATTTGAAAAATTTTTTTTAACTTTGTTTTTATCTATTTTATTGATTTTATTTTTATTTATCATATATGCATATATGCAGCAGCTGCCACATTAATTAACTAATATTTAACAAAATTTAATGACCTATTTGTTTAATCAATCCTGTTAGATTATCTAAAACGTATTTGACATCGGCATCGCTAAGCCCAGCATTTACACTTAAACGCAACCTGGCGCTGCCTTTGGCAACAGTAGGATATTTAACCGCTTTTAGAAGTATACCTTTATTAATGAATGTCTTTTCTATTTCTGCAGCCTTTATTTCATCGCCTATCAATATGGGTATTATATGCGTATTTGAATTCAGAATATTTAATCCGCTATTTTTTAAAACAATCCTGATATTTTGAGACATCATCTGTAATTTAATAACTAATTCAGGTTTATTTTCAATAATATTTAACGCCTGCAGCGCGATACCTGCAGCAACAGGAGATATTGCCGTAGAAAAAATATACGGTCTGCTTTTATTTATTAAATAGTCAATAATTAAATTATCAGAAAGAACAAAAGCTCCCTCAGAAGCAAGAGCTTTACCAAGCGTACCGACCATAACATCCGGTTTCAGTTTTACGCCGTTGTCGCTGTAAAAATTGCAGCTGCCTCCGCCAAGCGACCCTATAGTTCCGGTAGCGTGGGCATCGTCAAGAATCGTAATTGCGTTATTATCTTTTGATACATTTATAATATCCGGCAGATCGGCAATATCGCCATCCATACTGAATACGCCTTCTGTTATAACGATTTTTATTTCATAGGAACTATATTTTTTTAATATTTTATCAAGATGCTCAGAATCATTATGCCTAAATCTTCTGAATTTTGCTTTTGAACACAATACGCCGTCAACAATTGACGCATGGGATAATTCATCAAACGCTATAAAGGTTTTACTGAGCGATATTCCCGATAAAGCGGAGATTACTCCCATATTTGCCTGATAGCCTGACGGGTAAAGAATACATCTTTCATATCCTCCTTTGAAGCTGCATAATTTGTTTTCCAAATCAATATGCGGCATAAAATAGCCGTACATTAAAGGAGACGACGCGCTAGACAGAGGATATGCAGAAATTATTTGTTTTGCAGCTCTTTTTATTTCCGCATTATAAGCCAATCCAAGATAATCATTGGACGATAAGTTAATAATCGCATTATTGTTTTTATTTTCATTGAGCTGTCTATAAAAACCTTTCAGCTTAATGTTTTCTATTTCATTTGAAATAAGTTCTCTAATAAGCATATATTAGGCATATGTTAAAAAATATTTTTATCAATCAAATTTAAAAATCGTTTCAGCATCATTCTCATATCTTATCTCATCGACAGGTTCCTGCTTTTTATATCCGGCATACAGCACATTAGCTGCGTTAATGACTATTCCGGCTGTTATGCCTATATTCTTGTAAGCATGGACTACTCCAGGCGGAACAATGACGGAGGCCGGTTTATCTTCTCCAAAAAATAAAACGGTTTTATTCATATATGTTTTTGAACTTTTCCTGTTATCCCATAAAATTATTTTGAAATTTGACGGTCCGATAAAACAAAAATAGTCTGTCTGCGTTTTATGTTCGTGAGGACCTCTTCTGACCCCCTGATTTGTCAATGAAACGTAAGCCATCTTAGGAAATATACTTTCATCAAGTTCATCTGTTCTGTAAAGTTCGGCAAGCCATCCTCTTTCATCTATATTTTTTGCAACAGGCAACACGGCTATACCGTCAATTTTTCCAATTTTAAAATTTAAATTTTCCAATTTTACGCTCCATATTTTATAATTCTTGTAATATTGTTAAATTGTATAAAAAAATAATATGAAAAGATTCAATTTAATTATCTGTAAAATAAATTATAATATAAACGATTAAAAAAAAGAATATTAAAGTTATATTTTTTAAATAAAATATTGAATAGATTTTAAAATTTTGGTATAAATATAATATATGGAAACAAAAGATTATTATAAAATTTTAGGCATAGACAAAAAAGCTTCTGCGGATGATATAAAAAAGGCATATAGGAAATTAGCCAGAAAATATCATCCCGATGTAAATCCCAACGATAAAACAGCTGAAAATAAATTTAAAGAACTTCAAGAAGCATACGATATCCTTAAAGATGAAAAAAAGCGGAAGGAATATGATGACCTTGGCAGCAATTACTTCAATTATAAAAATGGAGGCGGCGGGTCTGCATCTCAAGGACAAAATCAATATTATTACAGCGGCAATATGGGCGGAGGGCAGCAAAACTATAATTTTAATGCCGGAGGAGGAGAGTTTAATTTTGAAGATATTTTCTCAGATCTATTCAATAGGTCATCTAAACAAAGAGGTCCTCAAACCGGTCAGGATATTCAGGCTAAACTTAATATTTCCGTTCAAGAAAGCGTAAGCGGAATCGAAAAAATAATTGATTTTAATAACGAAAAAATAAAAGTAAAAATACCTGCCGGTATAGCCAACGGCGGAAAAATCAGAATCCAAGGCAAAGGTTCTGCTGGAATAAACGGGGGAAAAAACGGTGATTTATATATTGAAATCGGCGTTATGAGCGATAACGTTTTTGAAAGAAAGGGCAACGATATTTATGTAACTAAAAAAATAAAATTGACAGAAGCCGTTCTTGGAGCAAAGGTTGAAGTTCCGACTATTGACGGAAAGATAATGCTTACTGTGCCTCCCGGAACGCAAAATGGCGCTAAGTTCAGGATTCCTAAAAAAGGCGCTCCTGATATTAAAGGAAAAATTTACGGAGATGAAATAGTAAATATTCAGGTGGAATTGCCGTCTAATATATCTGATAACGCCAAAAAATATTTTAATGAATTAGCCAAAGAAGGTTATTAAGTTATTAAATAAAATTAGTTAAATTATTCAGAACAATAATTATATTTTCTCTATATCTTTTTATAGAATATAAGATAAATCATGGACGTATATTTTGACAAATAAGTCTGACTCTAAAATGAAAATACAAAAAAATTATTCATCAGACAGCTGTTCAAATGATATTTATAAATTTACAAGCTTGTCTAACATTTGTACTACATTTTGTTTGAGCAGGAGCGCTGTTTGCTTTTTTATTGATGAGGGCTTAATTTCTATAAACAAAGAAAACGATTATTTGTCTATGGATTTATCAAGCCTCAATAAACTTCAAACTATTTCTCATCTAAAAAACGACCTTGCTATTAATAATGAAGGTATATCCGTCATATTAACTATGAGAGAGAAAGTTATAACTTATCAGGATAAGCTTAAAATTATTGCAGATTCGCTGAAAAAATCAAATGATATTGAAGAAATGCTTGACAATTTGAAAAATTTCGGTTTTTTTGATTTTTAATTTGTGTGTTAAAAGCGGCAATTTCTTGCTAATCCGAATAATTTCATAAAATATTGCAAGTGACTTATTTGTTACGTTAGTTAGGTATACGGTTTTAAATAAAAAAATAAGATTGCATCACAAATACTATTATTTGTTGGGTTAGTTAATAAGTACCAGTTAATTAAGTTAGTTAATCAATCAAGTTATTTAATTAGCTATTTAGTTCATTAATTAATTTTAATAAATTAGTTGTTAATTTAATTAGTCAATAAATAGATTGAGAGGCTTGTCTTACTGTAAATTAGGTGAAAATCATGAATTTGAAAACTGATGACATTTTTAAAGTTTCAGAACAATCTTCCGCCAATAAAGGTTTAGCTGATACATTAAGAAATTATATCTCCGAAAATAAAGAAATTCCAGACGATATTCTTTTGTCTATTTATGATTGCAGCAAATCTGAGATGCTGGCTGTTTTCTCTATTGCGCTGGAACTTAAAGAAAAATGGACAGGCAACAAAATTAATTTTTGTTCAATCGTCAGCGCAAAAACGGGTTTATGCTCAGAAGACTGCGCTTTCTGCGGACAATCTTCAAAAATACCTAAAATTAATAAAAAAATAAATAAACTTCTTCCGGTAAAAGAATTAGTTAATGCTGCCAGAACCGCTAAAGAAAACGGAGCAAATGAATTTTCCATAGTCACAAGCGGAACGTCGGTAAGCGACAAAAAAGAACTTTCCATTATAGCCGAAGCTATTAAGACTATTAAAGATGATATAGGAATCACTGCATGCGCATCTTTGGGATTAATGGAAAAAGGCGACTTGGAATATTTAAAATTTCACGGATTGGAAATTTTTCATCACAACATTGAAACCAGTAAAGATTTCTTCGGCAATATCTGTACGACACACTCTTACAAAAATAATATTGAAACAATAAACAAAGCAAAAGATGCCAAACTTAAAGTATGCTCCGGCGTTATAATAGGTATGGGCGAATCTCGTCTTGACAGAATTAAAATGGCAAGACAGTTAAAGGAGCTTGATGTTGACAATATTCCTATTAATTTTTTAAATCCAATTAAAGGGACAGCGTTGGAAAATAATCGCGACTTAACACCTATGGAATGTCTCAAGACTATTTCTATCTTTCGCCTGATTAATCCGTCAAAGAACATACTTGCGCAAGGAGGCAGGGAATTAAATTTACGGCAATTACAGCCATTCGCCTTAATGGCTGGAGCTAACGGATTTCTTCTGGGAAATTACTTAGTAACTTCCGGAAGAAATACTGAATTAGATGTTGAGTTAATAAACGACCTTGGATTTGAAGCATCATAATGAATAAAAAAGCTATATGTATTGATTACGGACTTAAACGAATTGGCGTAGCTTTAAGCGATGATAGAGGCGCTGTCGCATTTCCGCGCAAGTTTATAATAAATGAAAACCTTGAAAAATCAGCCGCTGAACTAAAAGATATTATTGTTGCCGAAAATGTATCGGCAGTGGTTGTCGGAATGCCTGTCGGTCTCAGCGGACAGCAGTCATCGCTTTCTATTGAAACTGAAAAATTCATAAGTGAATTCAAAAAAACTATTGAAAACCTGCCAATCAAAGACATTCCTATAATTACTTACGATGAAAGATTTTCAACTGCCCAAGCAAGAAGAAGTTTAATAGACAAAGACGTGAATAGAAAAAAAAGAAAACAGGCTATTGATTCCATAGCTGCTTCATTTGTCCTTCAAGCATATTTGGACGGCATAAATAATGGTATAAATAATATAGATATTTGAATAATAAAAGTATATCCGAACAAATAGATAGCTATTGTAGCATCCGGAATATAAATTTAGAAATTTATTGCACAATACAATTACATCAAAAAAATAAAACGAAACTAAATGGTTTATTTCAGTATCCGACATGTGCTATTTTAATTATCAAACATCCAAAAAAATAAATAAAATAAAAAAAAATTTTATTTATTTTGTCCCGCTTTTTTTAATTTTGTATCTTTTATTTTACGCCTTCACCCCGCAATCTTATATTAAACACAAAACCGCTTTATTTCGAATAAAAAAAGGCTACTCATTAAAAACTGTCTCTTTTAAATTATATAAAAGGCATATTATATCTAATCCATATCTGTTTTATTTTATAGGTTTCATAACCGGTTATTCAAGATATATAGAATCCGGTACATATTATGTTTCCATGAATGAATCCCCCGCTTCGATTTATTATAAATTTGTCAACGGGAAAATTGCTACTGCAAAAATAACGATTGTTCCGGGTATGAATATTTTTCAAATTGCAATGCTTCTGAATAAAAAACATATAGTAAAAGAAATCAGATTCATCAAAGCAAGTTTTAATGAAAATGTCTTATTGAGTATTGGCATCGATAAAAAAAGCGCGGAAGGATATTTATATCCGGATACCTATATTTTTAAAATCAACTCGACGCCTAAAAATATTTTAAAAAAAATGTTTAATGAATTTAAATTAAAAACTAAAAATTTAAAAATATCCTATAAAGATTTAACTATAGCTTCGCTGATTATCAAAGAGACAAACGGCGGTAAAGACATGAAAACGGTATCTTCAGTGTTTCATAATAGATTGGATATAAATATGCCTTTAGAAAGCGATCCTACGAATATATATGCGGAAGATTTAAATATGTTTAAAAATTATGAAAAAAAATCTAATAAATATCTAAACAAGACGGAGCTTAATAATAAAAATAATAAATATTCCAAGGGAGCAAAAAAGAAAACAGCCGGATTTATCAAATTTTGCTATCGCATGAACGTGAAATATATAAAAACAAAATCTCCGTATAACACTTATTTAAATTACGGACTTCCTCCGGCGCCAATCGCAAATCCGAATATTGCGGCAATAATGGCTGCAATGCATCCGTTGAAGACAAATTATTTATATTTCATCGCAACAAAAAAAGGTAAAACGATATTTGCCAAATCGCTAACTACTCAAAATAATAACGTCAACAGATATTTAAAATAATTTTATTGACTTTTATTTTTCGTTATATCATAATAGTCCTAACAATAATTATTGCGGTCTATTTTTTATAATTATATCTCAACATCTCTGATGGCAAATTTATATTTTTTTTATTATACCGTTATATCATTAAAGATATAACGATGAACGAGCAGCTATCGAGAACAAATTACTTGAAATTGCAAAAAAAAAGAAAGAATAAAAATTTTTAAAATAAGTTAAATAGTAAGTCTTATCAGAAAATTTTACTTACAGTCTCTAAAATTCAAAATTAATAAACAAAATTAACGGTGAAATCAAAATGAAAAAGGAACGACTGAACTCTTTAAAATTTTTAATTGTTCTCTTTGCAGTTATGCAAATTATGTCTGTTGTATTATTTAATATACCTCGCATAACTTATGCATCTTCATACAGCAAAAAAAATAATTTTTTATCGCAAATTAAACTCTCAGGTGTATTTGCTACATCTTATACATATAATTTTGCAGACCCCATTGCTGCTCCAGAATATCCTCATGGAAATTATAACGGAAATTATAACGATGATTTTAAAGCTAACGGTTTCACAATAAACGAATTAGATATAACATTATCTAAAAATCCGTTTTCGGACGGAAGAAATAATTTTGGCGTAGGTTTTACGGCTACATTAGATACAGGCGAAAGTATTCAGCATCCTGAATCATACATGGGGAATCTTTCGTATTATATGGAACCGGCATATAAAAGACCTCTTTACGGTTTCAGAAATCTGTATGTATCATTCGGCATACCCGTCGGAAACGGTCTAAAAGTCGATATAGGCATGCATAATTCGCCAATAGGCTTTGAATCGCACAATTTGTCAAAAAACTGGGAAAATACATATTCTATTATCGACTCTGTGGAACCGGGCTCACTCACCGGAATAGCGCTCAGTTATCCTATTATTCCTAAAAAATTAAAAACATTTTTTCAGGTTTCTTATGTTTATCAGTCAATGCTGCCGATAAACAGCTATCCCACTTATGAATTTTATATTTCATATAAACCATTAAAGATAATAAATTTTCATGAGGGCATGGTTTACGGAGCGGAAAATTTTCTCATATATAATAATAATATAATACCTGATAATTTAAATAAATATTTTTATAATTATATGGATGCTGAATATAAAACATTACATTGTTTAGATTTTGTTCTGGATTATGAAATGGGAATTAACGGAGGAATTAATAAATCTATTGTTCAAAATAATAATATCAATATAAATAATGCCGTATCGCCCAACACAGCTCTAATTCCTACATCAAATTCAACATACGGCAGATCACACTTTTCAGGGCTTGCCTTTTATATACATCATTATGATTTATCAAAAATAGGCAGATTTTCACAAACCGTAAGGGAAGTAAGGGTATGGGATCCGAACGGTATGTGGGAGTCCGTGAGCATACCGGGGGAAGCGTTTAATTATTTTGATTCTACGCTTACGCTTGGTTTCAGACCCGCTATGAATATTTTTAAGCATGCTCAATTTAGGGTTGAACTTGAAAATCAAATTACAAATCACAGGGTTTTCGGCGATGGAAAAAGTGTACAGAACACTATTAATTTTATGCTCATAAGAACTTTTTGATAAAAAATCAATATATTGAATTATATTTAAATAACTGTATGTCGGCAGCATATAATTTATTATTATAATTATGTATAAAACTATATATAATTATATAAACTAAAATCAAATAATTAATAATGCAGTACAGCAGAAAATAAATATAAATGGATACACTAACTAACTAACTAATTTATTAATTAATAAGTATATAGATAGAATAACAGAAGACAGGGACAGACAAACAGGCTTGCAGGCTGCTAGATAGAACATTAACTAAACAAACATTAATTAAAAAGAGGTAAAAAAATGAACAAAAAAAAGCTTTTTACATTTGCGTTACTTTTGTTTTTATTTGCATTTATTTCGTTTAATTTAAACAACGCCAAAGCTGAAGCAGCAACTTTAAGAATACTTGCGGCAGATGCTCTTCCTAAACCTATAATGGAAATAGGAAAGATTTTTAAAGAAGAACATCCCGGAGTTATTATATATTATAACTTCCTTGGGGCAGGCGTATTAAAGGGGGATATTGAAGAAGGCGCTCCTGCCGATATGTTTCTGTCGGCAAACGGAAAATTTCAACGGCAGTTAGAAAAAAAAGGTTTTTTAAATTCATATAAAGTTTTTGCTTACGACTATCTTGCTGCTGCAACACCCATAAGCAATCCTGCTCATGTTACAGCATCTAATCTGATTCAGAAATTAATGGATAAAAATGTGTCGCTGACAACATCCAGCCCTCACAGCGACCCTGCAGGAGATTATACATGGGCGATGTTCAGAAAAATTAATAAAAAATATCCCGGCGCTTTCAGAATAATAACAGGACATGCAGACCATCTATTGGACGCTGCTCTTGTTATGCCTATTTTAGCTTCCGGAAATACTGATTTAGGAATTCTATATACCTCTCAGCTGCTGGAACTTAAAAAAACGGGCGCTAAAATAAATATCATAAAAATTAAGCCGAAATATAATACACGCGCAAAATTTACGGTATCAATACTTAATCAATCAAAACATAAAATATTAGATAAAGAGTTTGAGCAACTTTTATTTTCGCATAGAGGAAAAAAAATACTGAAACATTGGGGTTTTACACCGGTACAATAAGATAATAAAAAAAATATTAGATATTTAAAAATTCATATTATATAATAACTATCGCATTATTGATGAGCAGGCAATATTTTATCCAAACATATCCTGCACATGATTATAGTGCGGTAGCTATTTTTTTTATTTTTACTCTTTCTTTTATATCTTTTATTTTTAAAATATAAAATCTTCTTTAAAAAACACAAAGTTAAATTAAAAACAATTTCGATGTATTATATTTAAATTATTAAATGCAAAATTTCAAAAAATTATTCATAAGAAATAATAAAACGTTTGACATTATAGTTTTTTTTATAGGCTTTGCTTTTTTTATAGGCTTATCTTTGCTTTTAGCAGGAATATTTTTTCAAACATCGTTGAAATTATTTTTGTCGGAAATATCAAACGCTCATCTTTGGAATGCTATTTTTTTAAGTTTTAAAATATCATCTGCGGTAGTCTTAATAAATCTAATAATAGGGATACCATTAAGCTATATATTATCTTTTAAAAAAAATAAGATTTCATTTTTGCTGGATTTAATAAGCACCCTTCCTCTCACGACATCCCCTCTTGTGATTGGCTTCGCAGTATTAATTACAATGGGTCCGCTGAATCCGATAGGTAAATTTTTTATATCTCACGGAATAAAATTTGTTTTTACTCCGCAAGGTATAATACTTGTTCAGCTTATAATTTCATTTCCTTTTTTCGTTAATATTTTAAAGGAATCATTTGATTCGATAAACAGAAAAATGATTAATTTAAGCAAAACATTAGGGGCTTCGTCTTTTGAAATATTATATAAAATAATACTTCCTCTTTCATTAAACGGTTTATTGGCAGGGGCAGCGATGAGCTGGTCGCGCTCTATGGGCGAATACGCCGCCACACAGATGGTCTCCGGAGTTATTCCAAACCTGACTGAAACAGCGCCTATTGAAGTTTTTGTTAAAACCAGCTACGGAAATTATCCTGCGGCAATTGCGATTTCTGCCGTATTAATGCTCATATCTTTTATATCTCTCGGTATTTTTAAGTTTTTTTATTATAGGGCAAAGCGTACAAAATAATATAGAATATAATAATAATGATGATGAATATAGAAAAATCGCAGCTTTAAATTTATTTTTATTTATATATTTCTTATTTTATTTTATTTTATATATCTATATTCAATAAATATTGAACATAATTAATAAAACTCAAAATATAACTCAATGAATTTTTTAGAAATTAAAAATATAAACAAATCGTTTAAGAATAAAAAAATACTCAAAGATATAACCTTGACTATTAAAAAAGGCGAAATATCTTCAATATTCGGCTATTCCGGGGAGGGGAAAAGCACCCTCCTGTCTATAATTTGCGGTTTAATAAAGCAAGATTCCGGCGATATTCTTTTAAAAGGAAATAATATTAATAAAATGGAACCCTACGAACGTTCTATCTCTCTTGTAATGGACGAACCGCTTTTATTTCCGAATATGAATATAATGAACAATATTGCTTTCGGGCTAAAATTAAATAAAAACATTGAAAAATTGTTTTCAAGCAAACATAACGAAACATCAATTAAAAGAACAGTTTTAAATATTATGGATATTTTAGGCATATCAGGATTGGAAAAAAGGTATCCCAATGAAATAAGCATGGGACAATCACAGAGAATCAGTTTAGCCCGAGCTATTGTTACAAACCCTGAAATTATTCTTATGGATGAACCATTTTCTAATTTAGATATTATCTCTAAAACAAAAGTAAGAAGTTTAATTAAACATATTCAAAAAGAACTTAAAATAACAATACTTTTAGTAACTCATGACATTGAAGACGTTATGAATCTTTCAGACACTATGTTTATTTTAAATAACGGACATATACAGGATTCAGGAAATCCAAAAGATATTCTAAAAAAACCGTCAACAATGGACACTGCTTATCTGCTCGGCACGGAAAATATATTTGAAGGAAAAATCGCCGCGATAGATAAAGAAAATAATAATATAATGATTTATTTTAAAAATAACGGCTTAAATAATGAGCAATATATCGAAAGCTACTATCAGCAGGAATTTGAAGAAAATGAAAATGTATATTTTGTTATAAGACCTGAAGATATAATAATTCTGAGAGAAGACAGAACGCCTTCGAAAGCTGTGAAAGAAAATCATTTCAGAGGAAAAATAACGTCTGCGGTTTTTACCTCGCGTATGATGGATATTTTAATAGATACTTCCGAAAATCTGGCTGATAATATTCAATTTAAAGTTTTACTGCCGTTTCATGCCTATGAAATAATGAATTTATCAGTAGGCAAATCAGTATCGATTTCTCTTAAAAAATCTGCAATACACATAATAAAAAAGAAACATGCAAGATTGAAATAAGATATTTATTATTGTTTTATTATTGTTAACTATGTTAACAATCAGCTAATTTTATTTATTTTACTATCTTTACTTATAACTGTTGAATTAATTAGACCATCGTTCATTATTATTTTAATCTTGTCATTTATATTTACATCCGTAATTGAAGAAATAATTTTATCAGTTTCGCTGAGAGCTATGCTGTAGCCTCTCTTTAGAACAGAATAAGGGCTTATTGACTGCAATGTATTATACGACAATCGCAAACTGTTTCTATCGGTAAGTATTCTATTTTTTATCGCTTTATCATTATTTAAATCCGTGCCGCCGGCAATGGACTTAAAATAGAATATTTTTCTAAACATAGCGTCATTTAATATTTTATTACTTTTTTCAATTATAATTTTATAATCTTTGATAATTTTATAAGGATGACGCAATTTAAACCGAGTTTGCATTTCTTTAAATCTTAAATATTTATCTTTTAAAATATGAGCCGGATGTCTGAGTTCGAGTCTTTTATTCAGCGAATTTACCTTAAGTTTATAATTATTTATAATTATTTTTTCTGCATTAAACAGGTCATTTATAACGTCGTCGATTAATATAAACTTCTCTTCAATTATTTTTTTCGGATTTTTATTGTATTGCCTGCTATGCAAATATTTTATAGTATTGTTTTTATTTTTGATTATGTTTAAGGCTGCCGATTTTAATCTTTCGTTGAATTTTTTTATTGCGCTTAGCAAATCTATTTTTACGGGAACTGCAATCTCAGCTGCATTAGAAGGCGTAGAAGCTCTCACGTCTGCTACAAAATCTGCAATAGTAAAATCAGTTTCATGTCCGACTGCGCTGATAACCGGAATATCTGAATTATAAATAGCATATGCAGTTTTTTCTTCATTAAAAGACCATAAATCTTCCAATGAACCGCCGCCTCTGCCTACTATTAAAATATCTATTTTATGTTCATTTTTACTGTATTGGTTCAGTAATTTTATAGCGTTTGCTATCTCGGCTGAACTATTGATTCCCTGAACGGAAGCGTTTGCAAATACCAGATGAATATTATCAAATCTCCTTCTTATAATTTTGACAATATCATGCAGCACGGCACCGCTTTTAGATGTGACTATTCCTATAGTATAAGGAAGAAAAGGGATATTTCTCTTATGTTCTTTATCAAAAAGACCCTCATTCTGCAGCTTTTCTTTTAATTGCTCATAAGCTAATGCGAGTTTACCGTACCCTTCCGGTTCAATATCGGATATAATAAAACTGTATGTCCCTCTCGGTTCGTACAGATTAATTCTTCCGAACGCAATAACGGACATCCCTTCTTTAATTTTAAAGTTTAACCTTTGAATATCATATTTAAAAATTATAGATGATATTTTTGCTTTGCTATCTTTCAAATCGAAATAATAGCCGGAAGCATAACTGCTCTTAAATCCTGAAATTTCACCTTTAATCCATATTGAATAAAATTTAGTTTCTACTGTTTCTTTAATTAAAAGTGTCAATTCAGAAACGGAATAAATTATTTTACCGCTATCAATATTTTCAATCATAGTATTAGTATATTCATTCATTTTGACAGCATATTGCGTTAGTAGCGTATTGAACCAGTTTTAATTATATATTTATGCATATTATAAATTATAATTATACCTTATTTTTGATAAAAACAGCTATTAAAGCTCCGCCTAATGTAATATATCCTAAAATTGCGAACGCATCGCCGTAAGAAGATATAGAAGAAAGCATCTGAATTAAATAATCGAAAAAAGCTAATTTGTTTGAAGGAAATGCTATTCCAAATCTTAAATAGGACGGAGCCTTATTTATAATATCGCTCTGCAAAAAATTAACCATATTATGATAAATAGGGGAATTATAATCGACATCTCTTGCATATTGATTCAAGTGATAAACCTGTCTTATTGCCAATTCATTCCCTATGAAAGCAATCCCGAAAGAAGCCCCTATCTGCAATGTTGCAGGTATAAGGCTTGAAGCCTCAGGAATAAGTTCTTTTTTAACTGAATTTAACGCAGCACTCATAACCGGCGCGTTGAGCAGACCTATTCCTATGCCTCTGATTACTTGATTAATAATTATGGCATACATACTTGTATTCAGCGATAGATTATTAAATAAAAACATAGAATACGCCACAATTAGCAATCCAATTACCAAAGGATATCTTGGACCTATCCTGTCCGTTATTCTCCCTGAAAAAAAAGAAACAAAAGCAACCGAAATAGCGGTGGGAGCCATTAATATACCTGCGCGCATCGCATTATAGCCGAGAATATTTTCAAGAAAAAGCGGAAGAATAAACATCGCCCCAAAAATACCTATAGCTCTAACCATATTTACTAAAGTAGATATAATAAAATTATAATTTGAAAAAATTTCTAAATTTATTAACGGAGTCGTTACAAAAATTTCATTTATAAGAAAACAGACAAAGGTAATTCCGCTTATAAGTTCAGACTGTATTATTACAGGAGAATGCCAGCCGAATGTCTGACCTTCGTTTAAAGCGTATAACAATAGTCCTAGACATAAAGAAATAAAAGCAAAACCGACATAATCAAATTTTTTGCTATATGCTATTAAAGGTCTATCATATGCTAAAATAATAGCTGTGCCTGACAATGCAAGAATGCCGATAGGAACATTTACATAAAAAATCCATCTCCAATTTACATAATCTACGAGATAGCCTCCGAGAAAAGGACCTATTGCAGGCGCTACCATTGCGCCTATTGACCATATGCCCATTGCCTCCCCTCTTTCCGAAGGCGGGAAAACTTCAGCTATAAGATTTAACCCTGTAGGGGTAAGCCCTGCGCCGCCAATTGCCTGAATTATACGAAAAATAATTAAATCTGTAAACGAAGGAGAAATCCCGCATAACGCGGAACCTATCGTAAAGAGCAGTATTGAAAACATAAAAGGATATTTTATTCCATACTTTCTCCTAATAAAACTCATAGGCAAAATAACGATAGAATAGGTTATAGTGTAGGCAATCATAACCCATTCAACGTCAGTTATGTCAACGCCGAAATGAGACATAATTTTAGGCATTCCCACTGTAACAATATTCACGTCAAGAATAGCCATGAACGAGGACACTACAACTAAGGCAAGAATTATCCATTTATAATTTTTATGAGATGCGTCAACCATTTTAATTTAGATTACAAAATAATTTACCTTAGCTGTGTGCATTACTCCCGCCTGTTGTAACTCTATTATTGTATTGCGGGCAACTCTTTAAATTTTAGGTGACAGATTTAAGGCTGTCGCCTAAAGAAGGATGGGATAAAATTTAAAAATTTTTTAAAGATTATTTGATTATTTATTTTCGTCTTGCTTTTTTCTTTAAATCATCAACAAGAGAGTAAACAACAGGTACGACTATCAATGTCAGAAACATGGAGGTTAAAAGTCCGCCTATAACATCTATGCCCATAGGAGCTCTTGAAGAAGCGCCTACTCCTGTGCCGAGAGCTATAGGCAGCATACCGAAAACCATAGCCATTGTGGTCATTAAAATAGGACGCAGTCTGACGCTTCCTGCTTCAATTATTGCATCATTTCTTTTGTAATTGCGTTCTTTAATTAAAATAATTGTATAATCTACTAATAATATAGCATTTTTTACGACAAGACCGAGCAGCAGTATTATTCCTATAAGCGCAATAACGCTTAAGTTTCTATGCGCTAAAAACAAAGCTCCTATCGCGCCGACTAACGCTAATGGAACGGAAAGCATAATAACTAAAGGATCGACAAAACTGTCAAACAAAGATGCCAGTATCATATAAACAATTATTAAAGCAAGCAGCAGCGCTCCGCCCATAGAAGCGAAAGATTGCTTCATCTTAGAAGCCATGCCTGAAAATTCGTAGGTATATAAAGATTTTTTAGGAATTATTCTGCTAAGATATTCAGTCGCTTTCTTTATTCCGAACCCCAACGGTACATGGTTTGCCATATTAGCATAAACAGTGACGGCATTTTCTAAATCCCTTCTGTTTATTACCTGAGGACCTATCGTTTTTTTTATGGTTATAAGGTCTCTTAAAGGTACAAGTTTACCGGCATTATTAGAAACATATATATTTTTAATATCTCCGGGTTTATTTCTTTCGTTTCTGAATAATCTTATCTGCTGATTATATATGTGATTTTCATAAACAAAGTTGTAATTTTTAAAAATATTTATATCACCGCCTACTAAGGCATCTATAGTTTCTCCTATAGAAGCAACGCTCACACCAAGAGAACCGGCTATATTTCTTTTAACATGTATCAAAAGCTCGGGCTGATGAAATTGCATATTTGAAGTTACGTCTATAAGTCCGGGAGTTTTTCTTAGTTTATGCATTAATTGTTCAGAATAAGCCGTTATCCTGCTCAAGCTTGGACCCATAATTATAACTTGCAGAGGCGCAACATTTTGAGAAGCGCCGCCAACCGTCGGCATATCCATTACCTGAGTAATAACGCCGGGCACTACGGCTATTTTTTTTCGTAATATTCCCATTACCTGCTGCTGATTTAGATTTCTATTACTTTTAATAGCAACAAAGAACATTCCTTTATACCTTGAACCGTTCGCGCCAAAACCTGTTGCCATAAAAATACTTTTAAGGAAAGGAGTTTTTTCGACAACCTTGTAAAGTTTTGCAGAATATTTTTTCATAACCCTGACGCTTGTTCCTTCAGGCGCTTGAAAATATACAAGAAAATTCCCTGAATTAGACGGCGGCATCATCTCTTTGCCTATATATTTAGTCATATACAGAGAGCCCACAAATATTAAAATTGCGGCTAATACCACAATTAACCGGTGATTTAAACTCCATCCTATCATATTTTTGTATATAGCTGTAACCCTGCGCATCATGTTCTCAAGAACTGTAAAAAGCGCTCCGTGTTTCTTTTTGTGAACTACAAATTTTGACGCGAGCATAGGCGTAAGGGTAAAAGACACGAATAATGAAACAAGAACGGCAAAAGCAACCGTTAAACCAAATTCATAGAAGAATTTACCTATCATACCCGGCATAAAAGCAACCGGGACAAATACGGCAACAATGGACAGAGTCGTTGCTAAAATAGCGATGCCTATTTCGCTCATCGAATTCATGGAAGCGGCAACCCGTTCTTCGCCGTTTTCCACATGCCTGAATATATTTTCAATGACAACTATAGCATCGTCTATTAAAAGTCCTACGGAAAGAGACAGACCCAGCATAGTCATATTGTTTAAAGCAAAACCCATCATATGCATAAATCCGAAAGTAGAAATGACGGCGGCAGGAAGCGAAGTAGCCGCAATCAATGTAGTCCTTATATCTTTCAAGAAAAAAAATACGATTAGAACCGTAAGAATAGCGCCCCATACAATATCAAATTCTACAGAAGATATAGACCTTTTAATATACGTTGCGCTGTTATACGCAATTGAAGCATGGACGCCGGGAGGGAACGAATATTTTATTTCATTCAAATAACTAATCGATTCGTCTGCTACTTTTACGGCATTCGCATGTGTTTTAATGGTTATACCTAACCCCACTGCCGGTTTTCCGTCGAAAGTAGTTATAGAAGTAGCCGGAGCTTCATAATTTTTTGCAAGTCCTATCTGAGAAAATTTTACCGGAACACCGCCCACGCTGTTTATTATCATATTGTTAAAAGCTTTTGAACTGTGAAGTCTGCCTTTTAAATATGTAAAATATGTTTTGGTATTAGTTTTTAAATTACCGGTCGGCATTGCAACGCTTTGAGATTCTATAGCACTTATTACTTGATTTACGCCAAGGTTATGACTTATAAGTTTATTATTATTGATATAAAATTCCATTCTTCTGTTTCTTGCGCCGCTGACTATAACCTGTCCTACACCGGATAATCTTTCAAATTTGCGCTCCAGAACCTTTTCGGCATAAAATGTCAAAAATCTTTTTGAGCGGTTTCCGCTGAGGGTAATCCATAAAATAGGTGAAGAATTTACATTTAATTTTTTAATTACAGGCGTATTAATATTTTTAGGCAGCGTATCCAGAATAGCATCTACGTCGGCTGTTACCACTTCGTATCTGTGGTCTATATTTCTGTTTAAATGAAATTCAACCGTCACGGTAGACTGTCCAACGCTGCTGGTGGACATGATATGTTTTATGCCTGAAACGGAATTTACGGCATCTTCAATTTTCTTGGTAACATCAAGCTCCATTTCTTTGGGACTTGCGCCTGGCAAAGTTGTCGTTATGTTTACGATAGGAAATTGAATATTAGGATATAAATCTACTGCAAGGGTAAAGTACCCAAAAATGCCGAGAACAACAAAAATACTTACCATCATTACGGCAAATACAGGTCTTTTAATAGATATATCAGAAATTTTCATAATAATGAATTTATTTAAATTTTATTTATCTGAATCATTATTTAGCGGCAACAGAGACAGTCTGTCCGTTCCGTACAAGATTTGAACCTTTGACTACTACAAAATCATTTTTAGTTATACCTTTGATAATTTGTATATATCCGTTCTTTGTTATACCGGTTTTTACCTTTTTCAGATAAGCCTTGCCATTTTTATATATAAAAACAAAATTTCCGGTTAAACCTGTTCTCAAAGCTGCTTCAGGTACAAAAAAACCGTCCCGAATTGTTTTAACCTCAACATAGACATTGGCAAACAATTGCGGTCTGAGGATTAATTTATTGTTTTTAAATAATGCCTTTACTCTTATCATTCTGGTCTGAGGATTAAGCTGAGGGCTTATGAAATATATTTTGCCCTTAAACATTTTATTCGGAAAACCCTTTACCTCTGCAGATACAGTCTGTCCAATTTTAATCTGAGGAATCTGGCTCTGAGGAATATGAAATTCTAATTCAAGCGGTTTAAGGGAAACAATTTCATAAGCAACTTTATTTACGGCAACATAATCTCCAATGTTAATATCCCTTTTATAAACTACGCCGCTAATTAATGATTTTATTAAAGTATCCCTATAATTCTTCGCGTCAAACCCTAGAACTGATTTAGCGGAATTAAGTACCGAAAACGCTATTTTATAGTTTGAAATTGCGGCATCGTATTCTAAAGGTGTTAAAAGTTCCTTTCGGTATAGCATTTTATCTCGTTTTAAAGTGGTCAGCGCGAGTGAAAGATTTGCCTTGTCTTTATTTATTAAAGCCTCCTGAGCCTTCAGCGTATAACGAGCTTTTGTTCTGTCTATAACCGCCAAAACTTCTCCGGCATGAACTGAATTTCCGTCATGCGCATAAATTTTTACTATCTGACCTGCAGTTCTGGAAGAAACATCTGCTGTTTTATAAGGTATGAAATATCCCGGTGAAGTAATATATACATGCGCATTCATGGTTTTAACGTGTTTTACCGTCACAAGCATATTATGCTTAACCGCTATCTTTTTACTTGAACATGCGCTTAAAGTAAAAACAGAAATCAGAATAAACAACAGAAGCAAAGAAGCTGCTGAAATATACTTAATTTTTTTTTTATATATTTTACGCACCGAAGCCAAATTTTGGTCATTGTTTCTATTTAATTTAGAACCTTGATTATATCTCTCATTAGTACCGATAATATTTTTGTATTCTAAAAAATTTATAATTTTATTTTTCATTTTCATAATCCTTTAATTAATTTTTGATTCCGTCAATAAAAATATCAAATATTTCAGCTGCTTCCGATTTAATTAAATCTTCGTTAAATTCAGCCTTATTATTTCTAAAATTATATATAGCATTAGTTTTAATAAGGGAAATGAGGTAAAAACCAGCCTTTAAAGGGTCTAATAGATTTTTAAAAATACCTTCGTCTATGCCTTTAATAATTATCTCAGAAATAAATACTGCATATTTTCTTCTTCTCAAATTATAAGATTCCTGAGAAGTTTTTTTTAAAAATACGACGTGCATCTCGTCTAAAAAAACTGTTTTGAAAAAGTATTTATTTTCGCCAATATATAAAAGGTTTTCATATATTAAAGTTTTAATTTTTTCTTCAGGGGTTTCTTTTTTTTCTACTTTATCAGTCATCCTGCTAAACATAATTTGAAAGCCGCTTTTTAAAACATTTTCAAGCACATCGTTTTTGTCTTTAAAATAAAGATAAATAGTGCCTTTCGCAACCCCTGCATTACTAGCCAGCTTATCCATAGTAAAATTAGAAAAACCTTCTTGTTCAATAAGTTTTCTTGCAGACGCTAAAATACAATCGAATTTATTTATTTTTCCTGTTTCTTCTTCAGTCATTTATGCTGCCATTCCTTAATTTTTATTATGTCTAATGCTTTTATAAATAATTTGTTAAAAAGTATGCTTTTTTTTACATATAGCTTTACAGCTTTTTACGTC
Source organism: Candidatus Acididesulfobacter guangdongensis (assembly GCA_004195045.1). Lineage (NCBI taxonomy): Bacteria > Candidatus Acidulodesulfobacteriota > Candidatus Acidulidesulfobacterales > Candidatus Acidulidesulfobacteraceae > Candidatus Acidulidesulfobacter > Candidatus Acidulidesulfobacter guangdongensis. The sequence goes on along the minus strand of SGBC01000004.1, from coordinate 54,026 downwards.
CATTAAAGCATATTTATAAAAATAGCCCGATACTATAATATTGTAATGACTTTATAGTCATAAGTCAATAAATTTTTTGCTTAACCGAGCAAAGAAATGCATAAATATTTTCTATTGCAGGATTAAGGTATATGTATAATTTATAATATTTTATATATCTATTTTATATAGTTTATATCTATTTATATTTATATATAGATTTGTATATGGACAATAATATTTTATATTAATTTTTGCAATACTGCATGAGCGGCTGTTTTATTTTTTTAATTAAAAATGAAAAAGCAAGTACCGCAATAATCAAATATAATATACTAAAAATGGTATGCACGAAGGGGAAAAATTGAATATTTGCGGCATAAGCAATAATATTCAACAGAATTAATATTGGAAATGACCACAATAAAATCCATCCTTCATAAAAATGGAAACAATGCGCTTCTTTACCGTATAAACCGCCTAAGCCCGCAAGTACAAATCCGATTGAAATTATGATTAAGATATCTTTAAATAAATCATTAAAATTAATAAAATAAAAAGAAATAGCGCCAAGCAGTATTCCTGTAATAATACATGAAAGAATAAAAATCTTAACTTCTTTTCTCCACACAAGAAGAAATATTCCCGAAAGCAGCGTCCCTGCTTCAAATATTGAAAGCCCCAGCAATATATAATCGGAACTGCTGAAAAAATAGGCGGCAACAAATATTAAAATTCCTGCAAATCCCACACCATAGCCGATTCTATAAGTTATATCGTAAGATTTTGGATAATGAACATCTTCCTGACTCATAATAGTATAATATACATAAAATAATTTCTTTGTTTTTATAATGTTTTATAATAATAAAATCAGCTATGCTCTTTACCGAGAACAGTTACCAATACTTTATTTCTATCTGAAAATATTTTATTGGTCAAATTAAATATTGAGTCATCATTTACGGCTTCTATTTTTTTTAATACCTGACTTTTTGAAATATATTTGCTATAGTATATTTCATTTAAAGCATTCCGGGTCATTAAATTGCTGGACGATTCTAATCCAAGCAAAAAACTGTCCGATACATGTTTTTTTGCATTCGATATGTCATCTGCACTAATCTTGTTTTCTGACAACTCATTAACAATATTTAAAATAACGTCTTTTGCCGTCTTAAATTTGTCTTTTGCAACCCCCGCATATATTAATACATAGCCGTCTGTCCTGTGAAAAACGCTGCTGGAATAAATAGAATATGCCAAACCTTTTTTTTCTCTCACCTCTTGAAATAACCGTGAGCTGACGGAACCGCCGAGAACTGTATTTAAAATTTCCATGACATAATATTCTTTGTCTGTTTTCTTAATACCGTCGAATCCGAGTATAAAATGAATCTGCTCTAAATCTTTGCTATGAAAAAATTCACCGTAATTTTTAGGTATTTTTTTATTTACGCTATTCAAAGTATTTAAACTATCATGGTTTTTGCCGCTTTTCAATCCGCTATTATTAAATTTATTTTGATTATTTTCTTTATAAAACTTTTTTATAAACGAATCTATAGAGGCTACCACTTTACTATGGTCTATATTTCCGGCAACGGATACTATAATGTTTTGAGGGACATAATATTCATTAAAATATTTAATAATCTTATCTTTGTCAAAACTCTGCACCGTTTCAGCATTTCCCAGTATAGGATTTCCGTAAAAAGAATTACCGTAAAAGTCTTCATGAAAAAGGTCATGAACATAATCGTACGGATCGTCCTGAGCGCCCATGATCTCTTGGAGCACGACAGATTTTTCCTTTTCAATTTCGCTTGCGGAAAACAACGAATTAAACATTATATCCGTAAGCAAATCAATAGCTCTTTCATAGTTTTTTGCCAAGACTTTTGTATAAAAACAGGTTAATTCGTTTCCGGTAAAAGCATTTAACGCTCCTCCCATAATATCAATTTCTTTATCAATATCTAAATATGAACGTTTTTTTGTTCCTTTAAAAAGCATATGCTCTATAAAATGCGATATGCCGTTGATATCGGAAGGTTCATTTGAACTGCCTGTTTTTACCCAAAAACCGATAGAAATAGAATCAAAATAAGATTTCCTTTCAGTTATAACAGTTGCGCCTGATTCTAAAATATCTTTATAAACCTGTCTCATATTTTTTGCACCTGTTATAAAGCCGCTTTTATGGAAAGTTTAATTTTACCTGCTTTATCAATATCTATAACCTTAACCTTCACTTCATCGCCTTCTTTTAGAAAATCGGATACGTTTTCAACCCGTTTTTCGTCAAGTTGAGATATATGAACAAGACCGTCCGTTCCAGGAAATATTTCGACAAAAGCGCCAAAATCCATTATTTTTCTGACCTTTCCGTAATATATTTTTCCTATCTCGGCTTCCTGAGTAATGTCGCTTATCATCGCAACGGCAATATCTAAAGAATTTTTATCGGATGAATATATATTTACTTTTCCGGTATCATCAATATCTATCTTCGCTCCGCTTTTTTCAATTATCCCTTTAATAACCTTGCCGCCCTGTCCAATAATTTCTCTGACTTTGTCTGGTTTAACCCTGATTGTTATGATTTGGGGAGCGTTGGAAGCAAGTTCTTTCTTAGGTTCGTTAATCGTTTTAAGCATAATATCAAGAATAGTAATACGTCCTTCTTTCGCTTGAGCCAAAGCATTGCGCAATATATCGTCGGTTACGCCGGCAATCTTTATATCCATTTGAAGAGCCGTAACACCGTTTCTTGTTCCTGCAACTTTAAAATCCATATCTCCGAGATGATCTTCGTCGCCTAAAATATCAGTTAATATTGCAACTTTTTCATTTTCTTTTATAAGTCCCATTGCAATACCGGCTATAGGTGATTTAATAGGCACTCCTGCGTCCATAAGAGACAAAGTAGCCCCGCAAATTGTTGCCTGAGATGAAGAACCGTTTGATTCAAGAATTTCGGAAACAATCCTTATGGTATAAGGAAATTCGTCCTTAGAAGGAATAACATATCTCAGTGCTTTTTCGCCGAGAGAACCGTGCCCTATTTCACGCCTGCCGGGACCTCTTAACGGAGCGACTTCTCCGACAGAAAACGGAGGAAAATTATAATGTATCATAAATCTTTTAGACGATTCTTTTTCAGGGGCATCCACAATCTGTTCGTCAAATTTTGTCCCTAATGTCGTCACCACTAAAGCTTGAGTTTCTCCGCGAGTGAAAACCGCAGAACCGTGAGCCATTGGAATTTCATCTATGGAACAGGTTATCGGTCTTATATCTTTTAAACCCCTGCCGTCTATTCTTTTGCCTTCGTCTAAAATTAAATTTCTTAATATATCTTTCTGAATATCTTCAAATACAGCATATATTATATTTTCATTATCCGGATAAATTTCGCTGAATAATGTTTTAGTTTTTTCTCTAAGAGATGATACAGCTTCATTCCTTTCCTGTTTAGAGGTTATCAATATACATTTTTTTAATTCATCGTATACATTTTCTCTAATTTTTTCTATAATTTCTTCAGGTTTATCCTGTAAAGGAATTTCTATTTTCTTTATATCCAATTTATCGATAATAGATTTTTGAAATGCCGCCAACTCTTTAATTTTATTATGTCCAAAATTTATTGCCGAAAGAAGCACTTCTTCGTCTAATTCGTCAAAACTTCCTTCCACCATCGTTATTGCATCGCTTGAACCTGCTATTACCAGGTGCGTATCGCTTTTTTCAATTTCCTGATAGGTCGGGTTAACAATAAATTCTCCGTTTATCCTTCCTACTCTTACACCTGCGGTAGGACCATTGAAAGGAATCTCTGAAGATATAAGCGAAAATGAAACACCGAGCATAGCTGCCATATCCGGGTCATTTTCCTCATCCATCGATACAACGGTTGCAATAACCTGAGTATCCAAAAAATAATTTTCGGGAAAAAGCGGTCTTATAGGACGGTCTAAAAATCTTGAAGTAAGAACTTCTTTTTCTGTAGCCCTTCCTTCTCTTTTAAAAAAACCTCCCGGTATTCTGCCTGCGGAATAGAATTTCTCGACATAATTTACTGTCAGAGGCATAAAATCTATACCTTCTTTAATATTTTTATTTACACAGGTAGTAACAAGCACTTTAGTCTTTCCGATAGTGACTAATGCGCTGCCGCTAGCCTGCTTAGCTAATCTTCCTGCTTCAATAGTAATTTTTTTCCCGTCTAAATCAAAGCTTTCAACAATATAATTATTTATCATCGTAATATTTAATCCTCATCTCTTTTATTGCCGAATATAAAAAAACTTAACAGCAATATAGTTAAATTAATTTAAAATCATTTTCTAAGCTCAAGAGATTCTATTAAAGATTTATATCTAGCTTCATCTTTTCCTTTAATATAATCAAGAAGATGCCTTCTTCTCGAAACCATTTTTAAGAGTCCTCTTCTTGAGTGATGGTCTTTAGCAAACTTCTTAAAATGTTCAGATAATAAATTTATGCGGTAAGTTAATAACGCAACCTGTACCTCAACAGAACCTGAATCGGAATCATGCTGTTTAAATTTTCCGATTATTGACTGTTTTTCCTCTTTTGATATAGCCATTTAATAAATTCCTCCAAAAAATAGTTTAATATTATATGTTAATTTTTTTTAATAAATAAATCCTAATATACAATTGTACTGAGTAACGCAGTAAATATAGAATCGCAAAAATAAGAACTAATGATTTGAATCTATATTAATCAGATTACTTACAATAAAATCTTTGCCTTTTTCAAGGTCTTTAAAAGATATTGCATCTGAAATATCGTATCCGCCTGCATTTGTTCTTCTGAGAGAAATAAGGTTAATCGGTAAATTAAAATTATCTAGAATATCTTGCGCAAAAGCTCTTATATATGTGCCCTTAGAAACCCTGCAGCTAAAATTAATAAACAATCCTTCAACAGATTTGATTTCAAATTCATATATATGAACCGTTGATGTTTTATTAATAATTTCATCCGGCAATTCATTGCTTTTATTCTTTCTTGCATATTTATAGAAGGCTATGCCCTTATATTTTTTAGCACTGTATAACGGAGCTTTTTGAATAATATCTCCCTTTAAATTCCGCAGATAGTTTGAAATTCCAACAACATCGTCACCGGAAATTTCTTTTTCTATAATTATTTTACCTGACGCATCAAGCGTATCGGTAAACTTCCCGCATTCAAATGTTCCTTCGTATGATTTTGGCATATCAAGAAACTTGTCTTGCAATTTTGTAGCATTATTTATTAAAATAGGCAAAACTCCTGTGGCGAACGGATCAATAGTGCCTGCATGACCTACTTTTTTACAATTCAATGTTTTTTTTATAAAATTATCTACCCCGAAAGATGTAATATCTGCCGGTTTATCTATTATTAAAAGCCCTGATCTAGAGAACTTTTCTGCAGTATTCATATATATCCTTTTTAAGATTATTTAAATCTCCGCTTGCCTTGCATCCTGCCGCAAATTTATGACCTCCGCCGCCATATTTTTCTGCAACTTTAGAAACATCCGCATAGCTTTTTGCTCTAAAACTCAATCTGTATTCATTAAAAGAAACTTCTTTAAAAAAAATAGCAATTTCAACGCCGTTAATAGACCTTGGATAATTAACAAAGTTTTCAAATAAAGCCAAGCCTTTCTGCTGATTTTCATTATCTTGAAATATTTCATTAAGCATTTGTTTAGAACCAATCATAGATGCAATTTTTCCGTCTTGAACTAATTCGAGCGTAGCTAAACTTTTTGATAACAACTTATACTGTTCCAGAGGTTTTGTTTCATATATTTCTTCGGCGATTTTAGCCGGAGCTATATCATATTGATTCAGGACAGAAGCGATATAAAAAGCGTTTTTTGTAGCAGAAGCGTATCTAAATGAACCGGTATCCGTTAATATCGACGCATAAAGACATATTGCCATATCTTTATTTATTTTAGACAGCACTCTGTGTCTTTCTTCAGCTTTGTACGGTAATTCTTCGCCGATTTTATATTCTATTTTGTTTTCTTTAGCACCGTATGCCGCAAAAAGGTAGAATAGTACCTCCCCTGTAGAACTTGCATCCGGAATAACAAAATTAGCATGCCCAAAATTATTATTCGTAAAGTGGTGGTCAATGTTAATTATTCTGTTAATCGTCAACATGTTTTCATAACCGTCGCCGACTCTTTGAATCTCGCCGCAATCTACTACAATGAGTAAATCTATGGGTTCCGCCGGAAGTTTCTGAGAAAATTCCTTTGCCCACGGCAAAAACCTTAGATTTAAGGGTATCGGGTCTTTATCGTAAAGATATATTTCTTTATCTAAAGATTTTAAAAACATCCCTACAGCTATAGCAGAGCTTATCGCATCGCCTTCAGGATTTTCATGCGTTGCAACAAGTATTTTTTTAGACGTCTCTATTAAATGAAATATTTCATCTGCGCTGTCTGAAAAACTTCCGGCATTGTTTAGCCTATACATTTATATTTTTTGTCCTTTTATTATAATAATTATTATAAAAAAAATTATATTACAAATTATCGTCCGTGATTTTCTTATTATCGTTTATTATTTTAAGAATCCTCGATGATTGTTCAATACCAGGATCATATTCAAAACTTAAATCCGGTATTAATCTTAGCAAGACTTTAGAAAAAACTTCTTTTTTAATAAAATGTTTTGAACTTTTAAATCCGCTCATTACCTTTTTTACTTCCTTTTCTATATAATCAGAATATGTACTATCTTGCATATCATAAATATTTCCGTTTTTTATAGCAATAACACTAAAAAAAATTTTACAATACCTAAGATCTTTCGATATCTCAGCCCTTAAAATTGTAACATTTTTAAGCCTGTCATCGTTAATTTTAAATTCTAATACTAATGAAACTTCGCGGGCAATCAATTCTGCAACCCTTTTATTCCTTTCTATCATAATGTTTGTTTTATATATTCAATTTCATAAATTTCTATAACATCATTAATTTTAATATCATTAAAATTTTCAAGGGATATACCGCATTCAAAATTTGACTGCACCTCTTTAACATCATCTTTAAATCTCTTTAAAGAATCGATATGTCCGCTGTATATTATAACATTATCTCTCAAAAGCCTGGCTCCTGCCGCTCTTTTGACAACCCCGGATGTTACCATACATCCGGCAACAGCACCTATTTTGGGAACATTAAATACGCTTCTTACCTCCGCTTTTCCGACCACAATCTCTTTCTCTATAGGTGCGAGAAGACCTTCCATTGCATCTTTAATATCTTTTACCGCATCATAAATAATATTGTAATATCTTATCTCTATATTCTCAGTTTCGCTTAAAGTAAGAGCTTTAGGCTCAGGACGCACATTAAAAGCTATAACGATAGAACCCGTTGCTTTTGCAAGCATAATATCTGATTCCGTAATAGCTGAAGCGCCGCTATGAATTATCACAACCTTAACTTTATCTGTAGAAAGCTTATTGAACGATTGGATAAGAGCTTCCATGGAGCCAAACACATCACTCTTGACAATTAATTTAAGTTCTTTCACATCGCCTGCTTTTATTTTAGAATATAGATTCTCAAGCGTCATTTTGCTTGATGATCTGTATTCGCTTTCTCTCCGTTTCAGCTGTCTTTCCATGCTTATTTTTTTAGCTTCTTTTTCGTCTTTTAAAACTATAAAACTGTCGCCGGCTGAGGGAACGCCTTCTAATCCGAATATTTCCACCGGAGTAGAAGGACCTGCTTTTTCTAATTTGTTACCGTTATAGTCCATCATTGCTCTTACTTTGACAAAATATAAACCGCATACAGCGCTATCGTTAATATGCAATGTGCCGCTCTGAACAAGCACGGTTGCAACAGGACCTCTTCCTTTATCGAGAGACGCTTCTATTACCGTTCCTCTTGCCGGTTTATTAGGATTAGCTTTTAACTCTAATATTTCCGCCTGAAGTATAATAAGTTCAAGAAGTTCTTTTAATCCCTGTCCTGTTTTTGCCGATACTGACGAAAACAAAGTAGAACCGCCTAATTCTTCAGATACTAAACCGTATTCCATTAAACTGTTTTTAATTTTTTCCGGATTAGCTCCGGGTTTATCTATTTTATTTATTGCAACTATTATAGGAACATTAGCTGCTTTAGCATGATTAATAGCTTCGATAGTCTGAGGCATAACACCGTCATCAGCGGCTACTACAAGAATTACTATATCCGTGATACCTGCTCCTCTAGCCCGCATTTCGGTAAAAGCTTCATGTCCGGGAGTATCAAGGAAAACAACCATCGAATCGTCCACTTTCACGTTATACGCGCCGATATGCTGAGTAATACCGCCTGCTTCATTGGTCGTAACATTTGTTTTTCTTATGGCATCCAACAAAGAAGTCTTACCATGGTCAACATGACCCATAACTGTTACTACCGGAGCTCTCGGAACCAAGGACTCTTCGGCATCAGGAGATTCCTCAAGCGCTACGACTTCATCAAAACTGACATTTTCAACCGTATATCCATATTCGGAAGTTATAAGCGAAGCTGCATCTATATCTATGATCTGATTAATTGTAGCTATAATATCGACATCCAGAAGCTTTTTGATAACTTCGGAAGCTTTAACGCCTATTGCCTGAGAAAGTTCGTTGACGGTTATTCCATTGCTTATTTTAATTACTTTTTTAGATTGTTTTTTTTCTGTTATTAACGTTGAATTATATTCGTTATGTTTATTAAAATCTTTATATGCCTTAAATCTTTTTCTGGGTTTTCTTGGAGCTACATATTCTTTTTCTTCAATTAGATCTATTATTTTTTCATTTTTTTTAGGTTTAACTACATTCTGTTTTTTTACGGTATTTTTCTTTAATGATTTATTTTCAGGTGTATTTAATTCCGCAGCATCCTTTAAACCATTGACTAAACCCTTAACTGCATTCAATGGTAAAACGGCAGGCTTTTCTGTTTTTAAGTTCGCATTTGACACTGAATTATCTTTATTTTCCTTTTGCAAATTTTCAGTGCTTCCCGCAGTTCCGAATTTGTTATTTTTAGCATTCAGGTCTGCTAATCCGCTCTGCTCTCCTTCTGCCTTTATATTTATATTTAACGCACCTATTTCTTCATTTTTATTTAATTTGTTTTGAACAAATTCATGATTATTTAAATCATGAACTGGGTTTTCTTTGCTTTGCGTATTATCAGGAGAAACTTCTGCTTGAGATTGGGAAGATAACGATCCTGCCGACATATCAGATGTCAGATGTTCTTCGCTTATATCTTTAGAGTTATCATTTTTAGAATTATCATCGCCGGTTAATTCAACTTTGCTCAGTCTTCTCCTGATAACTCCCTTAGAAACTCTTCTTTCTTCAGTTTTTAAGGAATCTTGAACATTGCTTTCATTTATTACTTCGTTATTATCTGCCATAGTTTAGTTAATTTCCCTGTTTATCCGTTCTTTAAGTTCTAAATCTGATTGCAGACGATTAAGTAAATCCTGAGCCGATTGAATAATTTTATCCGCTTTTTTAATATCGACGGATAAATCATTCGCCAACTTTTCAGAATCTGCGCCTGCTATAATTTCAGCGGTAGAATAACCGCTCTGATAAAGCGACCTTGCTATAATATCCCCCATACCCGGAATATCCATGAGCATTTTGTACCCTTCTATATCTTTCTTAGCAGACTTAGATTCGGAAACAACATCTATTTTATAGTCCGTTAATTTTGACGTAAGCCTCACATTTTGTCCTTGCCTTCCTATCGCAAGCGATAACTGATCGTCGGGGACGATTACGGTGATAACCTTAGCCTGGCTATTTAGCGAAACCTTTGACGGTTCGGCAGGGCTTAAAGCATTTGAAGCCAACTTAGCAGGATTATCGGAATATTCAATTATATCTATTTTTTCTCCTCTTAACTCATTGATAATGTTTTGTATTCTGAAACCTTTAATTCCAACGCACGCACCTATGGGGTCAACATCTCTGCTGTTGCTGTAAACCGCAACTTTAGATCTGAAACCGGGAGCTCTTGCAACCTTGACTATCTTCACTATCCCATCATAAATTTCAGGAATTTCAGATTCAAAAAGTTTTATTAAAAATTCATCCGACGCTCTGGAAAGAATAAGCTTCGGACCTCCTTTTTCCATTTTGATATCCGATAATACTGCTCTTATTCTGTCATGAGATTTATATACTTCACTAAATATTTGATCCTGTTTAGGTAAAACAGCTTCTGTTTTGCCGAGATCTACAATTATCATTGATTTTTCGACTTTTCTTACAAGACCGTTTACAATTTCGCCTTTTCTGAGATTAAATTCATCAAATATATTTTTATGTTCGACTTCTTTTATTTTTTGAAATATAATTTGTTTGGCAACCTGAGCTTCAATTCTTCCGTAAATATTTTTTTCTACTTTAAGACCGAGACTGTCTCCGATATGACTGTCGGCATCGTATTCAATAGCATCCTCAAGTGTAATTTCCGTTTTGTCGTTTTTAACTTCTTCGGCTACCTCTTTAAACATAAAAACTTCGATTTCTCCTGTTTCTTCAGTATAATGAGCTTCTAAATCATAGCCGCTTCCGATGTTTCTGCGTGCAATTGCAAGTATAGCCTGCTCAACAGCTTCTATAACTAAAGACCTGTCAATATTTTTATCTTTAGAGACCTGATCTATAACTAAAGAAAGATGCTCTGTATTAAGTTGCGCCACAATTAAACTCCTTAACTTATATAAAATATAAAATTAAAATTTTTATTCTGCTATTAAATTTGCCTTTTTTATTTTTGAAAAAGATATAACGTAATTTTTATCGTCTATTTCATCGTATATTTTTATATTCGCATTTATAATATTCGAACCGGCGTTGTTTAAGTCTGCGTTAAACGAATCTAACGATATTTTTTCACCCGTTTGGCTTATTAAATCTGACACATCAATAATTTTTCCTATAAAATTTAATCTTCCGCTAATTTTTTCGTTTAAAGATATTTTAGCGCGTTTATTTTTGAATCTTATATAATCTTTTATTTTAAAAATTACTCTGTCTATACCCGGGGAAGACACTTCCAGATTATATTTGAAATCAATTAATTCTTTAATATCTAAAACCATGCTTAATTCTTTGGATATATCGGTAAGCTGAGATATGCTTATTCCGCCTTCCGCATCGGCATAGATTCTCAAAGCAACCCCTCTATTTTTTAGAGAAGAAACAAATAAAGACCCGACAATATAGCAGCCATAATATTTTGCAATATCTTCCGCAAGTTCGTCAATTTTTTTCAATAAATCATCATGCATAAATAAAAAAAGCGGGATAAACCCACTTTTAGATAAAACTTTAGTAATGGTTAACTTTATTTACTAATTATAAATAAATAAATGATAAATATCAACAAAAAAATTTATGTTTATATTTAATTGAATATAAAAAAAGACCTTCCGGAGGAGCCTTAGTAATATTAGCAGCCGTTTTACCCGCATTAAGCAGATAATTTATACGTTCGATATTAATTTTGCCTAACCCGCAAAGAACTATAGCTCCGACAATTCTTCTTACCATATGTCTTAAAAAACCGTCTCCGGTTATATAAATGTCAAATCCGTAATTTTTTTTTTGAATATTAATTTCGGTTATTCTTCTGAAATAATCTTCGATACACTTTCTCTTATCAGATTTTGCAAAATTTATAAAGTTATAGTTTCCGACAAACATATTAGAAGCCTGATTCATTAAACTAAAATTAAGATTATCTTTAATATACCATGAATGTTTTGACAAGAGCGCGCTTCTAAATCCGTTATTTAATTTATAAAGATATGTTTTTGATACGGTATCAAAAGTTGCGTGAAAGGAATTATGAACAAGTTCAATACTTTTAACGGAGATATCGTTATACGGCAGCACCCCGTTTAAACTTGATTTTAATTTTTCCAAATTAAGTAAAAAAGGCAATTTGAAATTAGCCACCTGATTTAATGCGTGAACCCCGGCGTCTGTCCTGCCTGAAACAAACAGTTCAGTGTCTGTTCCGGTTATTTTTTTAATTGCTTTCAAAATTTCTCCGGATATTGTTTTTAATTCTACATTGTTATTTTCTGCAGAATAATTATTCTGGATTTGCCAGCCGTGATAATTTGACCCGTCATACTCCAATGTTATAAGATAATTAATCATCCTCTGTCTGCAATTTTAGAAACTATATATCTTAAAGACCTTGCGGATAATCCAAGTTCTTTTGCCAACAGTTTTTTAGATTGTTTTTTATTTTCCATTCTATCAATTATTATATTTTTTTCAATATCATCTATAAATTTTTCTAAACTTATTTTATTTTTAGCATTAATTTCATTAAATACAAAAATAATTTTTTTTAAAATATCTTCATAAGTTGTTTCATTAATTTTTGAAATAATATTATTTGATTTTTTTTTTATACTGTCAGGAAGGCAATTTTCCGTTATTTCTTCCGTTCTGCAATATATACATGCTCTTTCTATTAGATTTTCCAATTCGCGAATGTTTCCCGGATAATCATAATCTGCTAAAATAGAAACTGCATTCTGGTTAATAAATGCAATATTTTTATTAAGTTTTTTTGAATAATTGCCGATAAAATATGAAACTAGTAAGGGAATATCTTCTTTATGCTTTCTTAAGGGAGGCATTTCAATATGAATGGCATTAAGCCTGAAGAATAAATCTTCTCTGAATTCGCCTCGTCTTATTAATTCGTTTAAATCTTTATTAGTTGCGGCAATAAATCTTATATCTAAAGAATATTCTTTATTTGAGCCTATTTTTCTAAAGGTTTTTTCCTGCAGAACCCTTAGCAGTTTCACCTGAACAGACATCGGCAAATCGCCTATCTCGTCAAGAAACAGCGTACCTTTATCTGCATATTCCAAAATGCCTTTTTTATCATAATTTGCACCGGTAAACGCACCTTTAGTGTAACCAAAAAGTTCGCTTTCAATAAGATTTTCAGGAATCGCGGATAGATTGACCGGAACAAATTCGCCTCCATGTTTGCCGTCGGAGCGCTTATTGAAATATATATCGTGAGCAAGTTTTGCCGCAAGTTCTTTTCCGGTTCCAGATTCACCTGTAATAAGCATTGTGGAAAAACTTTTTGCGAAAATATTTACTTCGGTTATAATTTTAGATATTGCCGCCGAATCCCCAACTATATTTCCCCTTAATCTGTCATTATCTACTAATTTATTTTTTAGATTATTAAGTTCGTCATATACGGAAAAATATTCTACCGCTTTTTTAACGGTTATCTTAAATTCATCGGTATCAAAAGGCTTTATGAGATAATCGAACGCCCCTTCTTTTAAAGCATTTACGGCTGTTTTCACATCGGAATACGCCGTCATAAGTATGACAGGCAATAGATGAGCCGTATAAGAATAATTTATATTTTTAAGATAAAGGTCTTTAAACTGACAAAGAAAATCTATGCCGCTTATATCAGGCATCGAAATATCAGATATAATTAAATTAAATGTGCTATCTGTATTATCGGCAATAAGTTTTAACGCTTCTCTTGCAGACAATAAAGCCGTTATTTCATAACCCTCATATTTTAAAAGTATTTCCAAAGAATCTAAAACAGATTTTTCGTCGTCTATTATAAGAATTTTTTTACCGTTTTTTATGCTCATATAATGGTAATGCAATATTAATTAACGTACCTTTATTTTTTTTGCTTTTTATACTGATGTTTCCGCTAAAATTATCGATTATTGATTTTACTATTGAAAGTCCAAGGCCCGTGCCGTTTTTTTTTGTGGTAAACAGCGGTTTAAATATATTTTTAATAACATCTTCGTCTATGCCTTCTCCGTTATCGTAAAATTTCATGATTAAGAAATCGCCGGCTGCCTTCTGTTTGCTGTTCTCCCGTTCGCTTTCGCTATGTTCGTCCTGTCCCGCCGAAAACTTTCCTGAAATTTTCATGGCGCTTATTCTTATTTTACCTTTTGTATTATTGCTTAAATTATTTTTATGTCTTGATTTAACCGAAGCGGCAGCATTTTCAATTATATTCACAAATATTTGATGCAGGCGGTATTTTTCAAAATACATATCAATTCTATTGTCTATTCTGTTTGTTATATCATAATCTTCCGATGACTTAAATTGGGAAATTATATATTCAGAAAAATCATGAAGATTAAAGTGTTCAAAATTAACTGAACTGCCTATTGCGTTTGTATTAAACGCTGCGGTTTTACTATTGACAAAACCGAGAAAATCTTTGACTAAAGACTCTAATCTTATAGTTTCTGTTTTTATTATCCCTGTCAATTTGCTGAAATCAGCATTATTGTCTCCGGCATCTATTATGTTACAACTTATATTATCAGAATTTAGAATATCAATAGAAGTATTAATTGCAGACAATGGATTTCTTATTTCATGCGCAAGCCAGCCTGCTAATTTTCCGGTAGCAATTAATCCTTCATTTATTTTTGAGTCAAGTTCTAATTCTTTTATATATGATATATCTTTAAAAAGCAAAATACGCCGTCCCGGATTTTTATTGTCTTTAAATTCAGAATAGGCAAAACCTATAATTTTCCCATTGTGTTTAACTTCAAAACGGATAGCGCCGACTTTCTCTTCATCAAAAATATTTAGCGGAAAGTCTTTGAATATGCCATCTATTTTTAAATTAAAATGATAAAAACTGCCTGCTTTGCCGACAATAGAGTCATTAAATACATCCGAACCTATTAAATCCATTCCTGATTTATTTATAAATACGATATTATTTTTATCGTTTAAAACAATAACGCCCTGCGTAAAACTATTTATAAGTTCTTTGTTAAATATTGCCGCATTTTTCATTACCTCGTCTATTTCTATCACTTTATTACTTAAATATTTTATATTATTGGAAAATTTATATAAAATCCAGCCGAATATCAATAAACCTAAAATATTTAAACTGAGCGCAAATAGCAGTTTGTCAGGCTCATACAAATAATAGTAATGTCCAGGTACATTGAAATAAAACTGCAAGTCGGCAATAAAACCGATAATTAAAGAAGAAGCCACCGTAAAAAAAATAATACCGGCACCTAAAAAAATAAATCCTGCTATTAAAACTAATAGATAATATAAGAAAATCAGATTGCTTTCCAATCCTCCGTTTAAAATTACAAAAACGGATATCAAAATAAAATCAAAAATAATCTGCATTAGTCCAAACAAAGCAAAATATTTTTCTTTATTCCTTTTTTTAATATAATAATTTATAAATGAATATAGAACAGTGAGGAAAACTATGATAACTAAAAAAATAAAAATTTCGTATTCAGTATAAAAAAATAGATCCGAACCGTGATTAATTAATATGAGCAGGTAAATTAAAACCGCTAATGAAATTGCAGTAAATCTGAATACTATGACAAATTTCAGCTTTTCATAAATGTTACTGCCTTCAATATGAAAATTTCTTTTCAGGCTTTTATTTGCCATATGTTAGGTATGATACAGATATAATAATAAGATGCAAAAATCATCCTTTGATTGCATTTCCGAGATTAAATATAGGCAAATACATAGCTACAACCAAAACGCCTACTACAATCCCGAGAAAAACTATAAGAGCAGGTTCCATCATTGAAGTCAGATTAGTTACAGCATTGTCTACTTCTTCGTCGTAGTAGTCGGCAACTTTAGCCAACATTGCATCGAGGTTTCCTGTTTTTTCTCCAACCATTATCATCTGAATTACAAGAGGAGGAAATAGTCCTGTTTTATTAATCGCGGCAGAAAGCGGGGCTCCGGATGCCACATCTTCTTTTGCTTTAATTAAAGATTCTTCTATAATTTTATTTCCGCTTATTTTAGACACTATACCTAATGCCGATAAAATCGGAACGCCGCTTTCAATCATTGTCGAAAGGGTTCTGGAAAATCTTGCGATGGAAACTTTTTTTAATAAGAGCCCCACCAGAGGTATCTTAAGTATCAAACGGTCTATATTTCGTCTTCCGTTTTCTTTTTTATAATATGATTTGACTAAAAAAATTATTACACCGATGGCGATAATTATATATAATATATACGATTTAACGAAATCGCTGAAATTAATTACCTCCTGAGTAAGGGCCGGCAATTTTGCGCCTACGCTTGCAAAAAGGTTTGCGAATACAGGTATGACAAATGTTAATAAGATAACTATAACTCCGAATGCAACTGACAGAACTATTGTAGGATATATCATTGCACCCTTCACTTTTCTTTTAAGTTTAAGAGTTTTTTCGAAATATACGGATAACCGTCTGAAAACTTTATCTAAAACGCCTCCTTTTTCTCCTGCGTCAACAAGATTTATATATAAATCGTTAAATACACGCGGAAATTTTCTGAAACTGTCTGATAAACTTCCTCCGCTTTCTATATTTTCTTTAATTTTAGATAAGATGCCTTTTAAATTTTTATTCTTTTGCTGTTCTATCATTATAGAGAGACCCTGCAAAATAGGAACTCCCGAATCCACTAATGAAGAAAACTGTCTTGTAAATACTATCAGGTCATCATCGTTAATTTTGGTTTTAGAACTTATCTCCTTTGAAGCAGTAAGCTGCATACTCAGGAATTCGCTTTTTTTATCAACATTAATAGGATAAATATTGTTTTTATGAAGCTCATCGATGACAATTTCCGGACTTGTTGCGTCAATCTGACCTGTGATATATTCTCCTGTTTTCTTTCTGCCCTTCCATTGATAAATAGGCATATAATTACCACCCCTTTATAATTTTATGATATACTTATATTATATAATAACATATTATAATTATATAATCAATCAAATATTAATATCGACACCTGTCCGATGATTCGTAAATGCAACTGCTCTATAATTTGTCAAAATCAATCCCGGAAAACAATCCGTCGTTAGTTTTGTTAAAAGAACTGCCGTTTTGATTTTGCTGCTGCGTTCCTTTTGTTCCTGCGTTATTATTGACATTCGAAGAAATATTATTATTTAAGGAACCGCCCTTAGATATCAAACCGGAATTAATATTCTGTTTTAATTCATCCACGTCCGAAGAGCGCGAATATGCTTCCGTTTCGCTTATTATTCTGTTGTTCACCAACGAAGCAAGCGCCTGATTCAAAGTTTGCATACCGTATTTTTCTTGTCCGAGCTGAAGTTGAGAATATATTTGATGAATTTTATTTTCTCTGATTAAATTTCTTATAGCGGCATTAGGTATCATAACTTCGGCAGCCAAAATTCTGCCAAGATTATCTATTTTAGGAATAAGGGTTTGAGACATAACACCCACTAAGGATAGCGATAATGACGACCTGACCTGCGACTGCTGGTCTGATGGAAATATGTCTATAATTCTGGAAATAGTCTGCACGGCAGAATTAGTATGCAGGGTCCCAAAAGTTAAATGTCCTGTTTCAGCTATAGTCAATGCCGCTTCCATTGTTTCCATATCCCGTATTTCGCCTATCAGAACTACATCTGGGTCTTCCCTTAAAATATGTCTTAAACTTTCTACAAAGCTATACGAATCCTGACCCACTTCTCTCTGATTGACCAAACATGATTTATGCTGAAAAATATATTCTATAGGGTCTTCAATAGTAATGATATGTTCGTGTCTCGTTGCATTTATAGAATCTATCATAGCTGCCAGAGAAGTAGTTTTGCCGGAACCGGTCGGACCGGTTACTAATATTAGACCTCTCGGAGATTTTATAATTTCTTTTATTATTGGAGGCAAACCTAAAGCGTCTATTGAAGGTATAGCGTGAGGAATAACCCTGAATGCGCCTGCAATCGACCCTCTGTCAAAATATAGGTTGCCTCTGAAACGCGATACTCCTTTCTGTGAAAATGAAAAATCAAGTTCGTGCGTCTCCTCAAATCTTTTCTTCTGCGCGTCCGTTATGACGCTATAGCAAAGACCTTGAGTATCGGAAGGAGATAACGACGGAAAATTAAGGGGAGCAAGAGAACCTCTCAGTCTTATTACGGGAGGCGAACCCGCCGCTATATGCAAATCTGAAGCGCCCATATCTACGGTAGTTTTTAATAAATCTGCTATTGATGACATTTTCTTATCCTTTAATAAATTAATAAAAAATTTAAAATTAAATTAAAATAAAATAGTATCATACCGTACAACTCGTACAAGCAAATAAACTAATAAGAAATCTCAAATGAAATAAATAATATCAAATGTTATCATATCATACAATTATACGATTATGTTATCATATTATATTATTATGTCATATAATTATATTATTACTTGTTTTAAGATATTGCAATATTTCTTCCATAGAGGTTATGCCCGAGATAAATTTTTCTTTTGCCGATTCGCTTAAAGTAATCATTCCATGGTTTTTAACGGCTATATTTTCAATTTCAAATTCATTTGCATTCTTATAAATTAAATCTTTAATGTCATCGGTTACCGTAAGCACTTCATATATTGCAATCCTGCCCTTATATCCCGTGTTCATACAGGCAGAACATCCTTTAGCTTTATACAATACGTTACGTTTTATTATGCCGTCTTCAAAGCCGAAACCTTGAAGCATCCTGTCATCGGGTATATATGGTTCTTTACATTCTGTGCATAATTTTCTTATGAGTCTTTGCGCTATTACGAGATTAAGGCTTGATGCCACAAGAAACGGTTCAACGCCTACATTGATCAATCGGGAAATCGTAGACGCAGCATTATTGGTATGAATAGTTGAAAGAACTAAATGACCTGTTAAAGCAGCCTTTATAGCGATTTCCGCAGTTTCTAAATCTCTTATCTCACCTACCATTATTATATCAGGGTCCTGTCTTAAAAAAGAACGCAGCGCCTGAGCAAACGTCAAACCTATATCTTCATTAATCTGTACCTGATTAATACCGTAAATATTATATTCTACAGGGTCTTCCGCCGTAGAAATATTAACGGTTTTTTTATTTAAATCGCTCAGAGCGCTATAAAGAGTGGTTGTTTTTCCTGAACCGGTCGGTCCCGTAACTAAAATCATCCCGTATGGTTTATGAATAGCATCTTGAAAATCATTAAGCTGATTATCGGAAAATCCTAATTTTTTCATATCAAGCTGAAGAGAAGACTTATCTAATATTCTCATAACTATCTTTTCTCCGTACAATATGGGAAGGCACGATACCCTTATATCAACTTCTTTACTTTCTACCCTGACTTTTATTCTGCCGTCCTGAGGCATTCTTCTTTCGGCTATGTCCATTTGAGACATAATTTTAATTCTTGAACTTATAGCATTTTTCAGCTGTCCCGGAACTGTCATGATTTCATTAAGTTTTCCGTCTATTCTGAATCTCACGCGTATATTATTTTCATATGGTTCAAAATGCAAATCGCTTGCGCCTCTTCTAATTCCATCTGATATAACTTTATTAACAAATTGGATTATAGGTTTTTCGGAAGAAGACCTTTGTAATTCTGAAATATCAATTTCTTCGTTAGTGTCCTCAATAGAAATAGAATCAATATAGTCTTTATGCTCAGTCAAAATACTTGAAGCATTATAATAGGTCGATAGCGCCTGATTTATTTCTGATTCCGCCGCAAGTACCACTTCAACATTAAGTCCGGTATAAAATTTAATATCCTCAAGCACAGTGACCTTTGTAGGATCAGAAACTGCCAGATATAAAGTATTGCCCTGTCTTTTATACGGAACCACATGATATTTTAACGCAGTATCCGGCGGAATTAATTTGATAACATCGGACGGTATTGCCGAGGAAAGAAGATTAACGGTAGCCGCGCCGAACTCTTTTGATAAAAACGAAACAAGTTCGGAATCTTTAACGAAACCTAGCTTTGAAAGCTGCCTACCGATACTGCCTCCTGTTTTTCCCTGTTCTTCAAGCGCCAGTTCTAACTGATTTGCGGTAACAATATTATTCTTAACAAGTATTTCTCCAAGTTTAGCATCCTGTAATTGTTGGCCTTTTTTTATTCCATTTCTTATCTTTTCCTGTATTAATAAAGCATTATTTATATCGTCTTTTTTTACACTGCCGTGTTTTACTAAAATTTCGCCGAGTTTTTGAGATTCCATAATGATAACAATAAAATATTAATATATTATTAAGTTATAAGCTAATTTATAATATTACCATATATTATGCAGTCTGTTGTATAAAAATTTTATCGGCATAAAAAAAGTTAATTTAGCCGGCAATTCTATTTAATTTTATTTTACAGCATTAACGGTAAAATCAAAAGCAGGTTTTTTGCCCGTCCATATATAAAAACTCTCGATGGCTTGAAAAATAAGCATTGAAAATCCATTTGCGGTTTTAATTTTATTTTCTTTCATAATTGACATAAACGGGGTTTCAGGAGGATTGTATGAAATATCTATCGCATAGGCATTTTTGTTTAATTTACTGAAAGGCAGCGACAATATTGTTCCGGCTGATTCTTCAGACGGGGTCGCGGTATTTATAATTAAATTGCAGTCATAAAAGGCGTCTTTAATTTTACCGGAAAGAAAATCGGAATACGATAACGATTGAATATTGAGCCAATTATTATATTCACTCCATTTAGCCGCCGTTTCAACTAATTGAGCTGCTTTTTCTTGGTTTCTGTTTATTACATATATGTTTGAAGCACCTTCTTTCAGCACGGAATATAAAACAGCTTTCGCAGCGCCGCCGGCTCCGATAATTACAATTTTTGCATTATTTATATTAAAATTGAATTCATATTTAACGCTTTTTATAAAACCGCAGCTATCGGTATTATAACCCTTATAAATATTATTCTCCAATTTTACGGTATTTACGGCTCCTATCATTTCTGCTTCCCGACTCAATTTATCTAAATATTTTACAACCTCTATTTTATAAGGTTTTGTAATATTGGCGCCGTCCAATTTAAGAGTCTTGAAGCCGTTAAATGCCTCCGTAAAGCAATCAGGACCGATATCAAATTTTTTATAGCAAAGATTTAATTTTAAAATATTCCCCAGT
Source organism: Candidatus Acididesulfobacter guangdongensis (assembly GCA_004195045.1). Lineage (NCBI taxonomy): Bacteria > Candidatus Acidulodesulfobacteriota > Candidatus Acidulidesulfobacterales > Candidatus Acidulidesulfobacteraceae > Candidatus Acidulidesulfobacter > Candidatus Acidulidesulfobacter guangdongensis. The sequence goes on along the minus strand of SGBC01000004.1, from coordinate 32,968 downwards.
TTATTATGAATGAGAGGAGAAACGGAATAAGATATATTGTGTCCGAATATGCCTAAAACTAAAGGACAGACATATTTATCTTTAAGATTTTCGGAAATAATAACATCCATAAAATTTAGACCGTCAGCAGCTGCTTGAGAAGATAATCTATTTTAGCCGCTTTTTTATCGTCAATAAACATGTACACATATCTTTCTATTTCATTAACAAGTTTAGTGAGAGACTGCTTGTCGGTGCTGACATGACTGAAATCTACAGGAATTTTATCTGCTTTTTTTCCTAATTGTTCATTTAATATTTTTTTAATAGAATCTACAATGTCAACATTGGCAGCCTTAGCGCTCTGAGGCGGCTCAAGGCGAATATATCCGCTTTGCAGAAGATTATATAATGTTTTTATAATAAAAAAATCATTCTCAATGGAAAGAGCAATAATCTGATTAACCGTTCTTTTTCCGTCAATAAGGGATAAAACATTCCATATTGCAGGCGAAAGACTTAACGGTCTTGAATTTCCGGTCCTGTTTGTAACAACGGAAGGAACATATTGCTTTGAAGGTATAACTTTAGAAATTACGGCGAGTTCGTCCCTTCTTTTTTTTGTTTCTACCAGAACCGGAAGAAGATTGATAGGAGATGCGAAATTTATAACTTCCGGAAGAGGCTTCTCGTCAAAAGAAAATTCGCCGTTAGATAAAAACAGAATATAGTTTATGGTTTCAAGTATATAGTTAGAAATAAAATCATTTTCTTTATCTTTCGGAACAACGCCAAGTTTAAAAAAATATATGTCAAATCCTGCCGTAGTTTTATAATAAGTTCTGTACTTTTCAAGCATTTGAAAATAATCTTCTTTACTGATATCCAAATATTTCATTATAAATTTTTCAAGAATAGAATTTTCCGAAATAGACAGAAAATTTAACAAGCCGTCTTTCAGGAAAAGTTTAGCCGCAAAATTATCAAAACGAAGATTTAAAACACCGGTCTTTTTTGATATATCTAAAAATTTTAATACATCAAAGAGTTCTAGATTTGTTATATTTCCTTTAACATCCATAATATTATTTTCGAACCTCTAATTCTTTAATTAAGTGAAAAATAAATCTGTTAACTATAGCTACAAATATAGAACCGAAAAATAGAACTAAAGAAATAAGAAAATATGCCAGATCCATATTGGTCAAATATGAAATAAAAAAGAAACTTCCGGCTTCGGCTATGAAAAAAAACAGCATAAAGACGAACATAATAGCAAGCCATTTTCCTACAAAACCTCCTGGAATCCTTTTTTTAAGAGAAGAAGCTATAACCATATTGATAAGCATTATTAAAGCCCCAAATAATATAAAAATGTAAAACAGATTTTTAAAATTTAATAAAGTTAATGATCCCACCTCTTAAATCCTCCAATGACATAACGTTAAATTATTTATTATAATTTATACATAAATACACAAATAGTCAATAAATAAATTGTATATTTATTATATAGTTAATTATTATTTATTATATTTTTATATATATTATATTACATCTAAAATTTTATGCAATAAATTATTATTTAATTTTTGTCTTTTTTATATACAGTCTGTTTATAAATTTGCATTATACGATAAATATGAAATTGTGATTCACTGCTTTTAATTGCGTCAGTGCAGTTTATATGAAAATTTAAAATTACAATTTTAATCCTGCAATAGAAAGTTATCTACCAGGAAAAGGTGTCTGACACCTTTTCCGTTGCTTAACCGAGCAAAGAAATGCATAAATATTTTCTATTGCAGGATTAAGGTATAATTTCCCGCTTTTAATTTAATAAATAATAGATTATAATTAAAGAATTATGAATATAAACATTAAAGATTTAAACAAATTAAGCTTTGAAGAAGCTTTGAAAAAACTCGAAGAAAATGTTGCTAATCTTGAAAAAGGCGATTTGGGTCTTGAGGAATCGCTTAAAATTTACGAGGAAGGGGTTATATATTCTAAATATTGTATTAATAAATTAGATGCTGCCGAAAAAAAAGTTGAAGAATTAATGTCCGATAAAAATGGCGGCATAAAAACAAAACCTTTAGACAATATAGATACGGTAGAAAATATAGCTGATAATGACAACACTAAAGAAGTCTGATACTCAAAGAAGTCTGATACTCAAAGAAGTCTGACAAAGGTCTAAAAATGCAAAAACTATTACAGGCAGCGTTGCAGTTAATAATAATTAATAATAATGAGTTTTGCAAACTAAATCTTAAACTTAAAATTAAAATTTAACTTTATATGTATTTAATAGAAGATTACATAGAACAAAACAAAGAAATTATTAATAATTTCTTATATGCGTATTTTCAGAAAAATTATAATAATGACAGCAGCTATTTATCAAAAAAAAATAGCTTAGCCAAAATTTCTGGAAATGATAAAAAAATCTCTACCGATTTTTCAATAAACGATGCGATGTATTATACCGTCTCCTTAGGAGGCAAGAGAATTCGTCCTATTTTTTTGCTTATAACCGCAGAATGCTTGGGTTTTAAAAATAAAGCTCAATTGCTTCCGTTTGCATGCTCAATAGAACTTATACATTCATATTCTCTTATACACGACGATTTGCCTGCAATGGACAACGATAATTTAAGAAGGGGAAAACCCACAAACCATATAGTTTTTGGCGAAGCTGCAGCAATTCTTGCAGGAGACGCATTGCTTTCGGAAGCTTTTATAATTATTTCCGACAACGAATATATAAAATATTTTAAATGCGATACTATATTGAAAATAATTCAGGAACTGTCTTTTTTATCAGGCGCAGGAGGTTTAGTGGGAGGACAGTTTCTAGACATAACAAATTCAGGTATTCCAATCGATAACAGCATACTGACGGAAATACACGATAAAAAAACTGCAGCCCTTATAAAAGCCGCCTGCGCTATGGGCGGAATCCTTGGAGGAGCGGATGATGCTCTGGTAGCAGCTCTGAAAAATTACGGAACTTATTTAGGACTTGCCTTTCAAGCGTTAGACGACTTACTTGATGTAATAGGCAGCAGTCAAATTACAGGAAAGACCGTAGGGATTGATAAAAATAATAATAAATCAAATATCGCATCAATTATAGGCATTGAAGAAACCAAAAAATTAGTAGAGGAATATACGGAAAAAGGGATTTCCTGTCTTGACAAAACAAATATAAATTTTAATTTGCTGAAAGATTTTTCGTATTATTTAACAAAACGGGTAAACTAAAAATTAATAATATGTATAATATATAATAATACCTTATAAGAAAATAAAAAAAATGATATTAGATAATATAAATGACATTAACGATATTAAAAAAATAAATTCTGAAGACCTTAACCTATTAGCCAAAGAGCTCCGCAAAGAAATTATTTCAGTATGCTCGACAAACGGCGGACATCTTGCTTCAAGTCTGGGCGTAGTTGAACTGACTATTGCTATATTAAAATCATTTGATATAGAAAAAAATGATAAAGTTATCTGGGATGTAGGGCATCAATCTTATGCATATAAACTGCTTACAGGGAGACGTGATAAATTCCATTCTATTAGAAAGTTAGGCGGTTTATCAGGTTTCCCGTCCATAAACGAAAGCAAATATGATTTTTTTGGAACGGGTCATGCCGGCACTTCTATATCTGCAGCCTTAGGAATGGCTGTTGCCGATGATATAATAAAAAAAAACGGCAACGGACGAATTATTGCCGTAATAGGCGATGCCTCAATTTCTAACGGACTGGCGCTAGAGGGTCTTAATCACGCCGGCGCAATGAAAAAAGACATCATAGTAATACTTAACGACAATGAAATGTCAATATCAAAAAGCGTAGGGGCTTTTTCAAATTATCTTAATAAAATTTTAACCGGAGAGATTTACATAAAATTTAGAAACGAAACGGAAAAATTTTTAAAGTCTATACCTCTATTAGGTTTACAATTTGCAAAACTGGCTTCTAAAACTGAAGAATTGTTTAAAAACATGATTGGTCCTGGAATTATATTTGAAGAACTCGGTTTTACATATATAGGACCAATAGATGGGCATAATATAGAATATTTGCTTAGTGCATTTGAAAATATTAAAAAAATAAAAAAACCTATTCTGCTTCATATAGTTACCCAGAAAGGCAAAGGTTATGGACCTTCCGAAAAAAACCCGTCATTATTTCACGGTATTTCGGCATTTGATAAAAATACGGGAATAATGCTCAAAAAAACCGGAAATATAACGCTTGGGGAGGTTGCGAGCAATTTTTTGGTTAAATTAGCTAAAAATAATGAAAATATCATAGCTATAACCGCTGCTATGACTGAAGGAACAGGTCTTTCTAATTTTGCTAAAATATATCCCGACAGATTTTTTGATGTCGGGATACAGGAAGAACATGCAGTTACATTTTCTGCCGGAGCCGCTGCAAACGGGCTCAGACCTTTTTTCTTTATTTATTCCACATTTCTTCAGAGGTCTCTCGACCAGATAATTCACGATGTATGCCTGCAGAATCTGCCGGTTGTTTTTTGCATAGACAGAGCCGGCATCGCCGGAGAAGACGGCGCTACCCATCAAGGTATATTTGATTTATCGTACTTAGGCTACATCCCTAATTTAGTTATAATGTGCCCTAAAGATTCCGACGAACTTATAAAAATGCTTAAAAGCTCCCTTTCTTACAATAAACCTGTTGCGATAAGATATCCTAAAAGCGAAATGCTTTATTTTGAACTGCCGGAAACTGATGACATAGCCGTAATTAAAGAAGGTGAATTTGAAACTTTGATTACTCACTTTGAATACATTATCGTAAGCATAGGAGTACAAACCGCTATGCTTGAGAAAATATTGGACGAAATTAATAATAATAATAAAAATAACGAGCTTGTAAAACCTATAGGTCTTATTAATGCCAGATTCGCTTCACCTATATCAGATAACCTTATAAATAAAATAAAATACGCAAAAAAAATAATGACAGTTGAAGAAAATGTTGAATTCTCAGGTTTCGGGTCAAAAATTATCACATTATTATCTGAATCCGATAATTTATCAAATGATGTATTGAATTTTAAATATAAAATCGTTTCTTTGGGCAATAATTTTATTGAACACGGCTCAAGAAAAGAATTACTTTCTCTGTCCGGATTTTCAGAAGACGGTTTTAAAGTAATTATAAATGAATTCTTCTTTGACAAGAATAAAATAATAAATATCGGATTTTCAGCATAATCGGCGAATAATCATCGCAGATTCATTTATTTTATAAAAACCTGCCGTCAGGAAACTTGGTTTAATTTATTACAGCGTATTGATATTCAATATTGTACAAGCAAAAAGTGGAAAAAATAAGATTAGACATCCTGTTAGCTGAAAAAAATATTGCGGGACAAACATTATCCAGAAGCAAAGCCTCTTCTTTGATAATCGAAGGTAAAGTCTTAGTAAACGGCAAAATATGCGTTAAACCCGGCACACCGACAAATATTGCAAGCGATATTAAAGTTCTTGAGCCGGCTAATCCATATGTATCAAGAGGAGGGGTCAAACTAAAAGGGGCTTTAACTGACTTCAAAATAAACGTCGGCGGCTATTGCGCTTTAGATATTGGAGCTTCTACCGGCGGATTCACCGACTGTCTGCTGAAAAACGGCTGCAGATTGGTTTATTGCGTAGATGTCGGATACGGACAGTTGGATTATAATCTAAGAAATAATGAAAATATAATAAACTATGAAAAAACAAACATAAAAGATATAGGGGTTGACAAAATAAAAGAAAAAATAGATATTTGCGTAATAGATGCATCTTTCATATCATTAGAAAAAGTACTGCCGCATACAGTAAAATTTTTAAAAGACGAAGGTCTAATTCTAGCATTAATAAAGCCTCAATTTGAAACCGGAAATAAAAAATTTCTTAAAAAAGGCATTATTAAAGATGAAACAATCTACGAAAGCATAATATCCGGCATTATAGAATTTTCAAAAACAATAGGACTTAGAAGTTTAGGAGTAAAAAAATCGTGCATAAAGGGAAAAAAAGGGAATACGGAATTTTTCATCCATCTTGTAAAAATGACAGGCGGACTATTATAACTATGAACAAAAAAATTACAATAATGAATCATTCGCATCTATTTTTAACTTTAATATTGCTTGCTAATGCATTATTGATATTTTCCGTTTTAGCAGCCTTTGCATCGCCTTCAAATGCTTATAGTTCATCAGACATACAAAAAGTTATAAAAGGTTTCATTTACGAAAATTACGGAAACTATGGCAAATCTCTATATAACCTGAAAAGCGCGCTGAAAAAATCCCGCAGCGCTGCCGGATACTATGAACTTTCCAGATTATATTTAAAAAATAAAAATTTTACAAAAGCTATCTATTACATAAATAAATCAATCAAAACAGCTTCCGGAAAATATAAAACTAACTGCTACATCTTAAAAACCAAAATATATTTAAGCGGAAACAAAATTAAAAAATCTTTAGACATCCTGAATTTCATTTTAAAAAAGCACCCATCTGATAAGCAGGCATTATTGCTGATTGCCGACATTTATAAATTCGAGAAACATTTTACGGCAGCCGCTGCATATTTAAATCTGCTCAAATTATACTATCCGACTGATATAGATTCTTATTATGAATTGTCAAAAATTTATATATTAGAAAATAAATCCGCAAAAGCAATAAAAAATCTGAAAGAAGTTATCAAATTAAACCCCTATTTTAAAGAAGGTTATTTTCAATTAACCGCAATTTATACGATAACGGGAAAAGAACGCTCAGCACTAAACATTCTTAAAAAATATTTAAGATATAATCCTTTGAGTAATTTTGCATTATATCAATCAGGTCTTATAAATTATGCCGTTAAAAATTATGGAGCAGGCAGAAAATATTTTTTTAGGCTGCTGCATTCAATGCCAACTTCAAGATTAAAAACAGGCAAAGAAATTAATATAAGAAATAATGCATACTTTTTTATAGGCGCTTCTTATTATTTTCAAAATAATTTTAAAAAAAGCATAAAATACCTTAAATCAATAAAATATGGTCATCATTATATTAACTCAAGGCTTCAGGAAATTGAAATATATTTAACGCTTAATAAAAAAAACAAAAATTCTACAAATAATGCAAAAATAAATGATATAATCAATAAACTAATACATAATAAAAAATTAAAAAAAAAATTAAAAGTATATTATTTTTCGGCAATTTCTTTAGAAGAAATCAAACAATATAAAAAAGCTGAAAATATTCTGCATAAAGGATTAAAATATTTTCCTGAAAATACATCGTTGCTTTATCAATTAGCCTCCGACTATCATTTTTTACATAATAATAAAAAATCAATAAAAATAATAGATAAAGTGCTGGCTATAGACCCGACTGATGCAGATGCGCTCAATTTTAAAGGATATTATCTCGCAGTGCATAAGAAAAATATAACTGAAGCAGAAAAATTAGTTAAAAAGGCGCTGTCGATAGAACCTGATTCTCCTTATATCTCTGATAGTCTTGGGTTTGTTTATTTAAGATTAAAAAAATATAATAAAGCGCTGCTTTATTTTAAACGCGCTTTAAAAAAATTAAAAAATTCAAGCACAGTATTGAGACACACGGGATTAGACTATTTAATGCTGAAGAATTACGATAAAGCCGAAAAGTACTTAGAATTATCGGAAAAGACAAAAAAATCACCGCTGACATTAAAATACTTAAAAGAGGCTGTCAAGTTCAGAAATCAAACAAAGAAATAAATTAGGTAAAATGCGTACATACTGCTGCATCACATTGCAGAGCCGTCATTGACTTTGCAATTATAATTATTATTTATAATAATTTAAATATTTAAGTTTTTAATAGTTTCCAGCTTTCTATATAATGTCTTAAGCCCTATATTTAGGACTTTTGCCGTTTTTACCTTATCATTTGAATTTTGCATTAGAGTTTTATATATAATTAAATTTTCTGCGTCTTCAAGACGGATATTTAACGGAATTTTTATATAATTTTCTTCTCCGTCGTTTATATTATTATGGACATTTTTTTCATCCTGTTCATCTTTAGATAAATTGCCGCTATATTTTAAATCTTTTAAATAAGCCGGCAAAATAGTGCCGCTGACAACAGTTTCTGCATCTGCAGCAGAAACTGCAACCATAAATTCAATAATATTTTTAAGTTCTCTTATATTTCCAGGATAATTATAATCTAACAAAATATTTAAAACTTTTTCGTCTACACCTTTAATATTTTTACCCATCTCTTTAGAAAAATCTTCTATAAATTTATTAACAAGCAAAGGTATATCTTCTTTCCTTTCGCGAAGAGGAATGATTTTTAAATTTATTACATTTAATCTATAATATAAATCCTGCCTGAACTCGCCTTTTTTTACCTTATCGGCTATATCCTGGGACGCGGCTATTATTCTTACATCTACTTTTATTGTTTTATTCCCGCCGACGCGCTCAAATTCTTTTTCCTGAAGAACTCTTAAAATTTTGGCCTGCGTCTTGAGAGGAATTTCCCCGATTTCATCTAAAAAAATTGTTCCACCGTCTGAAACTTCAAATCTGCCTTTATGAAGAGAATCTGCGCCTGTAAACGACCCTTTTTCGTGTCCAAAAAGCTCGCTTTCAAGAATAGTTTCAGAAAGAGCTGCGCAGTTTAATTTAATAAATGGTTTGTTTTTTCTGTCGCTATTATTAACTATAATGTTTGCAAGCAGTTCTTTTCCTGTTCCTGATTCGCCTTCTATTAATACGGTAGAATGCGTATTAGACACGGCAATAGCGGTATTTATAATTTCTATCATTTTTTTTGACTTTGTAATTAAATTGCCGAAACTAAATTTGTCTTCAAGCCTTATTTTAAGTTCATTTATTTCGCTTAACAAGCTGCGTTTAGAAACAATTCTTTTTAATATAATATCTAATTCTTCTAGATTAATAGGCTTTGTTATGTAATCATAAGCTCCTGATTTAATTGCCTCTACGGCAGTTTTGACAGAACTGAAACCTGTTGTAATCAATACATCTATATCATAATTTTTTGATTTTACTGTTCTGAGGATTTCAATGCCGGAACCGTCGGGCAGTTTAAGGTCGGTTATTATTACGTCTATAAAATTAATTTTTTTAGCATCGTTTAAAATCTTAGATGCGGATTTAAAATCTTTGGCTTCAATAACTTCATGTCCTTCTTCTCTAAGATAATTCGAAAGCGCAAAAAGTGCTGCTTCGTTGTCTTCAACTATAAATATATTCAATTTTATATAAAAAACTTTATTTATTAATATTTAATATTAAAATATAATTTGAAATAATAAAAGGAACGGCGGAAACGGATTAATTAATAACGCAGCCTAAAACAATAGACACTTTAGTTCCCTTACCCTGTTCGGATTCGATACTTATACCGAAACCATGCGAATCAAGAACTTTCTTGACAAATGCAAGACCTAAACCTATTCCGTTCTCTCTTGTAGTAAAAAAAGGTTCGAAGACTTTTTTTAAATTATTTTTACTGATTCCTGTCCCATTATCTTCAATTATAATAATTGCTTTAGAAAAATAATACGATGTATATACATTCACGGAACCTTGTTTGCCATTATAAGAATGAATTGCGTTTGATATCAAATTTAAAAAAACCTGTTTCATAAGATTTCTGTCCATTTTCACAGTGATATTCTTATCTATATTTAAGTTGATCTTAACAATGTTATTAAGATAATTTGAATCAATATCGTTAACACATTCAAGAATAAGAGCATCTAAAGATACATCATGGTCAAAATCCGGTTTAAAAGACTTAGAAAATTTTATTATATTATCCATCGTTAAATTTATTTTATCGGTTTCAGATTCAATCATACTTCCAATTTTAATGAATGCAGACTTTGTTTCCGAACTTTCTTTAAAGCTGTTCTTAAAATTATCGGCTGCACTATTATTGTTTTCAATATGTTTATCTGTATTAAATGCTAAAGTATTTAGTTTATAATTTAATAATTTAGAATTAATAGATAATGCATTTACACTATTTTTAATTTCATGAAATATAAGAGCCGGCACTTCAAGTGCATTTTTTTCAATAGAACTTAAACTCAGTTCCAAATCGTCATGCCTGATTATTAACTTGTAAAAATATAAAAACATTAAGGATACTATAATAAAAGACAACCCCGCTGCAATCATAACAAAAGTAAAAAAAACGCTATGCTGAAAACCGCCTGAAATATACGGATGAAATCCGCCGATGAACTTACCGCCGCTATTGTAATATATAACGGATGACTGCTTTAACGAATATAGTGAATTTTTTTGATTACCGGCAAAATTAAAAATTAAATAAGCCGAATATGAAAGAAAGCCGATAATCAGCAAGAGGCTAAAAGTTAAGACGCTAAGCACCGATAATTTAAAATTTCTTTTCCTTGATAAAAAATTTATGGCGCCGGCTATATAACTGCGTATATAACTGCCTGCTGATAACAGCTTGTCTTTGACAATAAAATTTTTAACAAAAAAATTTTTAACAAAAAAATTTTTAACAGAAAATTTATCATGTTTTAATTTTATATTAAACATAGTCCTAACCCGATTATAATTTACAGTGTCGTTTAATTATTTAATTATTAAAACGCTACTCTTGTAATTATAGTACAATTTTTATTAAAAATAAAGTTTTCTGACTAAAAATTGTTTTTAAACAATTTTTAAATAACAGCCTCCTGCTTCTGAGATTTAAATATATATTCCGTAAATTTAATATCTTCTTTTATTTTTTCCTGTAAATCGCTGACTGAATTAAATTTAATTTCATCTCTTAACCTCTCTACAAAATAAACTTCAATATCGTTATCATAAATATCGCTGTCAAAATTGAATATAAGGGATTCTATTCTTCTTGAATCATCATTAAAAGTAGGATTTGAACCGATATTAGTAATAGCTTTATAGTCCGAACCGTTAATTTTGACAAATGAAGCATATACTCCGTCTTTCGGAAACAACTCTTCTTCTGGAATAATATTTGCAGTAGGAATACCCAAAAATTTCCCCCTTCCGCTGCCTTTAACAACTTTTCCGTGTACAGAATAATATCTTCCAAGATATGCTTTGACTTTTGAAATTTCCCCCTGAAGTATCAGCTGTCTGATTAAAGTACTTGAAACAATATTGTCTCCAATTTTTACAGGGTCTACTACATGAACTTTGAAACAAAATTCTTTAGAATATTTGTTGAGAAGAGCAATGTCACCCGCTTTAGCATTTCCAAAACCAAAATCGTGTCCTATAATTATTTTCAAAGGTTTAAACTTTTTATATATAATTTCTCTGATAAAAGTTTCAGGCGGCATTTTTGCAAATTCTCTGCTAAAAGGAATATATACTAAATAGTCAATGCCTAATTTTGCTATTAATTCAACTTTTTTTTCAAAAGTAGTAATCAAATGTATTTTTTTTTCAGGCTTTAATGCTTTCATCGGATGGGGATGAAAGGTAAGCACTACGGATTTTGAGTTTAATTTTTCAGCGGATTCTTTAGTAAGTTCAATTAATTTGGCATGACCCAAATGTATTCCGTCAAAACTTCCGATAGTCAAAACAGAATTGTCGAAATCGTAATCTAACTCATTAATATTAAATACCTTCATAATAAAATAATATTCCTATCTATAGTTATAATATTGATTTATTATATATTTTTTTTATTTTAATCCTTTTATCAGTAATACGAACAGATACAGCATTCCTAAAATCCAGCCTGCAGTGCCCATTGTTTCCATCCATCCCATTGCCGGTCTGCTCCCTAAAAACATTAATATTGCCGATGAAATTATTAAAGCGGAAAGCAAAAGTCCAATCATAAGCCGTTTGCTGGCTTTTTCAATCCCGTCGATAAGACCGTCAAGACCTTTATGTATAAATTCTATCGAAAAATTATCTTCTGACATTTTGCGTAATATTTTTTCGGCTTTTTTAGGAAAATCTGCAATAAAATCTCCGTAGCTTTTTAACTTGCTGAAAAACGATTCTTTAATAAATTTAACTTTTTCTTTTCCGGAAACTTTGCTTTCCGCAAAATCATAAAAATTCAGCTTATTAAATGTAAACGAAGGGTCTAATATCTTAGCAATTGATTCTATGGATAAAAGGGCCTTAAACAACAGATTTAATTCGGAAGGAACCGTAATATTGTGTTTTTTTGCAATTTTTAAAGTTTCTAATAATAATTCTGAACTGTATATATCTCTGAAAGGTTTAACAGACACGCTGTCTATAAATTCCATTAAATCATGCTTAAAATCCTGTTCTTCTTTTTCGCTTAATTCGGCTAAACAAATCTCTATGAAATCATTAGCGGCTCCGTCATAATCTTCTTTTAAAAAATCGATTAAATACTTAAGAGCTTTCTGTCTTGTATTTTTTGTCAAATTGCCGACTAATCCGTGGTCTATAACCCCTATTTCCGATTCGTTGAGCACAAAAATATTGCCTGGATGCGGGTCTGCATTAAAAAAACCTATTAGAAAAATCTGATTAAAAAAATATTCTAAAAAAATATCAAGAATTTTTTTTAAATTATATCCTTTTTTCAGCAGCTCATTTTTGTCTGAAATTTTAATACCTTCTATAAACTCCTCCACTAAAATGGAATCAGTCGAATATTCCCAGAATATTTTCGGTATAACGACTGCTTCAGTATTAATATTTGCCTTTCTGATTTTATCGGTGTATCCCGCTTCCTGCAGAAAATTTAATTCTGCTTTAATATTTTTAGAAAATTCATCGTATAATTCATCAATATTGTTTATATGGAAAAGTTCTCTCGCAGGTTCTCTAACTATTTTCACTATAAAATAAAGAACGTCTAAGTCTTCTCTTATTACTTTGGATGCATTGGGTTTTTTGATTTTAACGGCTACTTTAGTTCCGTCTTTAAGAACTGCTTTATGCACTTGAGCGATAGACGCTGAAGCGATAGGAAGTTCGTCAAATTCAAGAAAAATATCTTCAATATTTTTACCTAGGCCGCTTTTTATAATTTCTTTAATCTGAAAATTTTTGGCATAAGTTAATCTGACATTGTCCTGCAGTTTTTTAAGCTCATTTATATACTGAGCCGGCAATATAGAAATTTCCTGAGAAGCCATCTGCCCCAATTTTATAAAAGTCGGACCCAATTCTTCTAGCGTAACTCTCAGTCTCACTTCCGGAGGCGCTTCTTCCGCACCTGAAATATAATATGTTTTTTTTAAATATTTTTTAAAAATGAAGTATCTTGAAAGACCGATAGAGATAACAAATTGATAAAATCCGTGTTTAATAAAAATGAAAGAAACTTCCCTAATTCTTTTTACGGCTTTAAAAAACTTAAAAAACTCTATGATTTTCATTATTTTTGTTTTTGTTTTTGTTTTCTGCTGCGCGCTGTTTTATTTTGTTCTGTTTTATTCTGTTTCGTTCTGTTATTTTTTTTTATTTTGACGGCTTTTTTGAATAAGCTGTTTTCCGTAAGCCTCAAATCTATTTCTCTTTTTAGAAGGTCAATAGAATATATGCCGACCTCAACTTCATCGCCAATTTTAAATATTTTGCCTGAATGCTTTCCTCTCAAGATTTTAGTATTATAATTGTATTCATAATAATCATCGCCTATTGTAGATACGTGGACAAAACCTGTGATAAAATACCCTATAATCTGTACAAAAAAGCCAAAATTAGTCACACTTGTAATATAGCCGCTATATGTTTCCGCAATATTTTTTTTTAAGAATTGCATTTTTTTAAATTCCACATACTCCCTTTCGGCTTCGGTTGAAAATCTTTCTCTCTGCGATATAAAACTCCCTGCGGACTTAAGATATTCATTATTAAACCATGGATGAGCGCTGTTTTTGATGCTGCCGTCCGCTTCAGAATATAAAACAATTTTTAAAATTCTATGAATAATCAAATCGGCGTATCGGCGTATCGGCGATGTGAAATGTGTGTATGATGCAAGAGCTAATCCAAAATGATGAATATTTACATTAGAATATACCGCTATTTTCATCGATTTTAAAAATGCCTGTTCAAGAAAAGGGGATATGGGCTTGCCTTTTAAGGAATCAAGCATTTCCTGATAATCCTTGCCGGAATCGAGGGATTTCAAAGAAAAATTAAAACCGAACGGTTTTATAGTTTTTAAAAATTCATTTATCTTTTCTTCGTCAGGTTTTTGATGAACTCTATACAGTGAAGGCGCTTTCCTGCTTTCAATTAATTCGGATACTGCGCAGTTAGCCGTTATCATAAAGTCTTCAATTAAATCATTTGCAAAATTTCTTTCATCCTGAACTATTTTTTGTACATTTCCGGATTCATCAATAATGATTTTGCTTGATACAGGGTCAAAATTAAGACTTCCTTCTTTAAATCTTTTAATTCTTAAAATATCTGACAATTCAATCATCTGTTTAAGCATATCTTTGATAGGATTAAGTTTTAAATAAATTTCATCCCGTATATCTGTTTTATTGTTTAAACCTGAAATGAATTCAAAAACTTCATTATAAGTTAATCTGTCGTACGTTTTTATAATGCCCTCGTATGCTTTTTTTTCAAGCAATTTGCCGTGTCCGTCTATAAGCATTTCGCAAACCATGACGAATCTCTTCGTTTTAGGAAGAAGGCTGCATAAATTATTTGACAGTTTCTCCGGAAGCATCGGATAAACTATTCCAGGAAAATAGGTAGAATTACCTCTTTTATAAGCTTCAGCGTCAATTTTGCTTCCGCATTTAACAAAATAAGAAACATCGGCTATCGCAACATATAATTTGTATCTGCCTGCCGTTTTATCTTTTTTTTTGTTGGTTAATTCAACATAAACGGCATCGTCAAAATCTTTGGCATCTTCTCCGTCTATAGTAATAAAAGGAAGGTTCGTCAAATCTACCCGCTTAGATTTGTTTTCCTTATCGTAAAAACCGCTTTCTTCAAAATTTTCAGGAATTGCATCGGATTCTCTTAATGTTTCTTCGTCAAAATCTTTGTACAGATTATATTTATTAATCACAATTTCTTCTTCTATACCGCTGCCGTCAATATCTCCCAATATTTTTTCCACCGATGCGGCTCTGGATGAAAAATCTTCCGGTGCAAGCAGCTTAGCTTTGACGATAATTCCGTCTTTAAGCAATTTTCTGTCCTTAAATCCATGCAAATCTGAATAAAATATATCGGTAAAATTAGACGAAACCGGAGTCAAGGAGGCTATATGTTTATCCAATTTTACCGTTGCCATAAAACTTTCTAATTGTCTTTTTATAATCCTGACGACGCTGCCTCTGATTTTCTTATTTGATTTTGAAACATTCTTTAAATAATGCGGACTGTCGGGAATTACCCTCAGTAAAACGATATCTTTCGGTAATGCTCCGGATAAATCAGAATTTTTAACATAAATGTCAGGTCCGCCGGCGCTGTTTCGTACAAATGAAAAATTATCTTTTTTTGAAACTACTTCACCTTCAATCAGATGAAGTCTTTTAGCTAATGCATATTTTTCCCCTTTAGTAAATAAGATATCGCCGTCCTTTACCATTAAATCTAAAATTTCTTTAATTTTCTTAAGTTTTCCGGGTGAACCGATATTGAACTTGTGTTTAATATCTAAAATGGACAAGGGTACGGATTGTTCTTCCGTAAATATAGCAAAAATCTCTTCTTTAGATATATCTTCAGATACGTCTTTGCTTTTTTTAATAAAATTTTTTTTCATGAATACTTTTTATATTTATTATACTTATTTATTTGGATTATAATAAAAACATCGGAATACAATTTATTTTACCATAATTAAAATATTTATAAATAATTATTCCAAATTATGTTTAATTTAGTTATAATAACCATAGTATAATAAAATTTAGCTGCAATTAAAAGAATAAAGTGATAGAATAACCTTTCAATTTTATTATAAATTATTGCAAAAACTGCCGGAATGGCGGAACTGGTAGACGCGCACGGTTCAGGGCCGTGTAAGATTTCTCTTGTGGGGGTTCGATTCCCCCTTCCGGCACCATAATTACAAAATAATTACGACCGATTTAAAAAATATTAATCAATCAATAATAATTTAATAATTAATAATGGAAATAATGGAGCAATATGAAATACGATATATCTTTTTATAAAAAATACTGCAAAAAAGATAAAAAACAATCAACTAGTAAAAAGAAAATAATTTACGGTGTAAATTACAAAAGCGATAGCGCAACTAACTTGTTTATTTTATTGCTATTTGTTTTCATCTCATCGACATTAATATTTTTCAATTTATTCTTGCCCCAAAAAGCGTTTTCTTATCAAACGGCTAAAATTAAACCAAAAAATATTAAAATTCCTTCTTCTTCAATAACTTTGCTGGATGACACAAGCGAAAGAATAACTCCTAAATTTAGGGATATACTTATTCAGCATGAAAAAATTAAAGTTATAACAAAAAAAGGAATAGAAAAATATTCGGAACTAAGTTTTCCATTTTCTCTTAAAAATCAAAAATTAAAAATTTATTTTATTAAAATAATAAAACCGAACGGCAAAATAATAGATATTAATTTAAAAAACTTAAAAACAGTAACGGCTCCGTTTAATATGAATGACCCGATGTTTTCAAACCAATTGCTAAAAACTATTCAGCTTCCGGAGCTTGTGAAAAATTCCGTAATAAATTACAAATACAAAACAATTACCGTAAAGCCTTACATGAAAGATAATTTTTTTACAGAAGACTATTTCGGCGGTTTATCACCTGTAAAAAAATCTGTTTACAGGCTTTCAATCCCTGCCAATATGTATTATAAATATGCAGAATACGAAATGCATGCTAAACCTCAAATAAAAAAAACAAATAAAGAAATTATCTTAAAATGGACATTAACGAACAGAAAAAAAATAACCCCTGAAAATTTCGGACCCGGAGAATCGTTTATAGTTCCGCATGTCATGATTTCATCGGTTAAAACATGGAACGATGTTGCAAAATGGTACTCGACGCTTACAAAAGACCAGATAATGCCGGATAAAAATCTTAAAAATTTCATTAAAAAAATAACATATTCAAAAAAAAGCGAATCTTACAAAATAAAAGCTATCTATAATTTTGTAGCAAAGAAAATCAGATATGTAGGTTACGAATTTGGAATTGACGGATATAAACCCAGCAATGTTAATAAAATATTCAAAAATAGGCTTGGCGACTGTAAAGACCATGCAACCCTATTTATGTCTATGCTGCGTTCGATAGGAGTAAAAGCCTATCCTGTTTTAATTCCGACGGTTATGATCCCTGATATGAATCCAGCACTGCCTACTCCATTTGTATTTGACCACGAAATAACGGCAATAAAAGTTAACGGCAATATCAATAAAATGCTTAATAAATTTATACTTGCAAATACATATAACACTAAACACGGTAATAAGCATTATGGTATGCACTTTTCTCCTATCGTAAAAGTAGACGGCAGCTCTTTCCTCTTCGCAGATACGACTTCTAACGTTACTACATTTGGAGACCTGCCTAACATGGACCAGGGGAGAAATGTTCTTATAGTAATGCACAATAGAGGGCTCGTTGCAAAAACGCCTATATTCCCTCCTGCCTATAACAGCATAATACTTAAGGAAAATGCTTCAATAAATAAGAACGGTACGCTGATTTCAAAGATAAATGCAACTTATACGGGCGCATATGATATGTATAAAAGATATGTTTTTACCTCAATATCTAAAAGAAAAAAATTAAGCAAAATATTGAAAAATATTAACTCTATAACTCCAAAAGCTGTACTGCTTAAATATTCTATAAAAAATGCGAACAGCATGGACAAATATTTTATAGAGAATATCTCATTTAAAGCAAGAAAATACACTGCTGAAAATAAAAAATTTTTTCTTGTCAGACTTCCTATCAGGATTAGGACAATATTATCTAAAATTTCTATTCTGAGACACAGAAAATATCCATTAAAATTAGGATATAATTTTTCAGAGCGCAATCTTATTAAATTAAATATACCCTCAGGCTATAGGCTGTCTTTTGAACCTGCGCATATTAACTATTATAATAAAATAGGCTCATTTTCTGCAGGTTATATAGTAAAAAATAATCACATTTTTTTTCACAGTATTTTTAATGTTAACGGATATAAAATATCGCAACAAGATTATCCTGCGGCAAGAAAATTATTTAATAAAACAATTAAATATTTATCAGATCAGATACTTATAGCTAAAAAATAATTAATGTTTCTATAAATTTTTTTGTAAAATAAATTATTTATATTTATAATGAATTAGTTATATTTATAATGTTTCTATATTTTTTATAGAGAGAATTATTTATATTTATAATGTTTCTATTATTTTTTTGTAAAACCTAACTATTTATTATATGGATGAAAATATAAAAAAGGACGGCTGCAATTCTGATAAAGATTTATCTGTCCACAACAACTGGTTTAAAGGTATTTCTGTTTCCAAATTTGAATTGGGTTTGGTACAGGTTTATACCGGAAACGGAAAAGGCAAAACTACTGCTGCGGTAGGACAGGCGATAAGAGCCAGCGGGCACAACCTTAAGTCTGTTATTATACAGTTTCTCAAAGGAGGGTCATATACAGGTGAATTTAAAATTCAGGAGCGCCTCGAACCTTTTTTTAAAATATATCAATTTGGAAATCCTTATTTTATAAACAAAAACAAAATTCCGGAAAAAGATTTAGAATTAAACAGAAACGGTTTTAACTTAGCATATGAAATAGCAACACAGTCAAATGATATTCATATATTAGTATTAGATGAAATTAATGTTGCAGTTCATATGGGAATTATAAAAACAGATGAAATTATCAACCTGATAAAAAATAAAAGAAAGGATATTGAGCTTATATTGACGGGAAGATATGCTTCTCAAGAAATCATAGACGCAGCCGACCTGGTGACTGAAATGAAAGAAATAAAACATTATTATGATAGAAATATTCCTTCCAGAATCGGAATAGAAAAGTAAAAACAGGGCAAGAAGCAAAAAGTAAAAGCAGCTTGATTTAAAATTACCGATAATATATAATTATACCAAAAAAATAAAAGGGGGTTTATTAATGAAAGTTAGTATTATAGGCGCGGGCAGATTAGGAGCTACACTTGCTTACACATTAACACTGAAAGATATCGTCAGAGAAGTTACTCTTATAGATATTAATAAAGACTTATCTAAAGGAGAAATGCTTGATATATCTCACGGAATTTCGCTGACCGGTTATACAAGGGTGAAAACTGCAGATTATGAATCCGTAAAAGATGCCGATATAATCGTTATAACTGCCGGAATACCAAGGAAACCCGGTGAATCAAGACTTGATTTAAACAAAAAAAATGTCCATATATTGAAACAAATTGTAGAAAATATTATAAAATATAATAAAAATTGTATTCTGTTTGTAGTATCTAACCCTGTTGATATAATGACTTATGTTGCCTATAAAACTTCAGGATTTGAAAGAAAAAAAGTTTTTGGAATGGGTACAATGTTAGATACTACCAGACTTCGCTCGGCAGTCGGTTCTTATTTCGATCTTAGTCCTGAAGATGTTGACATAATGTTTCTCGGAGAACATGGGGACAGTATGACCCCTATTTTTTCTCTCGCCAGCGTCAACAGTATTCCGTTAAGAGACTTACCCGGTTACAACTTGGAAAAACTTAAGGAGATAGCCGAATATTCGAGAACATGCGCCGCAGAAGTTATTGCATTAAAGGGCGGCACGATATTCGCACCTGCAGTAGTTATGGCTGAAATTATCGAATCAATGGTTAAAGACAGGCGCCAAATTATGCCTCTTTCCGTATATCTTGAAGATTATTACGGCATAAACGGCATATATACAGGCGTACCGGCTATTCTATCAAAAGACGGGATAGAAACAATTATTAAACCTGAATTGACGGAAGAAGAAATTAAAGGTCTGAAACAATCGGCCGGCGTAATAAAGAATGCGATTGATGATTTAAGAAAAGAAGGCTTTATTGAATAAAGCTTTGTTGAACAAAAAAGATAGATTGTGATAGTGATAGACTGATTGATAGATATAGTAGAATAGAATAAAAAAAATAGAATAATCAACAGACAAGCATTTCAAACTTTGAGCAATTATAGTAAGTTATTATTATAATTGCTTTTTTTATTATTTTTTAAATCAGTTTACCTTTGATTTTATTATTTCTTTTATTATCTTTATAATATTTTATTATCATTTATTATTATTGCTTGTAAGCAAAGCCTTAAACTTATCTTTGCCGGTCTTAACTAAAGAAACTATTTTAAATCTTCCGGTAAAAATTTTATTTCTATTCATATTTAAATAGACCTTGTAACCCATCAAATTATTCAGACTGTTTAGAAAATTATTTTTATAAACTATAAATTTTAAATATACTTTTCCGCTCTTAATAAGCACCGATGTTAATTTTCCGGCAGAGAATTTATGAATTGAAATGTTATATAGAAGATTTGCTATATTAACCTGACTATTTTTAATATTTCTAAAAAAATTCAGATTGTTTTTTAGTTTTTCTAACAGAGCCGAATTTTTATTGATGCTGCTGCTTATTATAGACGACTCCTTGCTGTATTGAGAGATTTTATTGCTATACGAAACATAATTCATAAAAAAGGCAGACCATATTATAATTAAAACAAAAAGATACGCTAATATTAATAATTTATTATGATTTTTATTTTTTATTTTGCCTCCGCCGCTGCCTATTTTGCCAAATGAACTATTTTTATCGAATAAATCTGAGTCGTCAAAATCGTAAGTATCGTCAATAATCTTATGAAAATCGTCCATTTTAATACTTTTAAAATCATTCATCGTATTATAATTATAATCTATGGTACATTATAAATGTGCAGTTATATATAATAATTGTTTAATTATTTGTATTAAAATATTTGGTGAATAAATATTTAACTTGCATAATCGCTTATCAGACTCTTGATAGACTGTTTTACCGAATTTTTTGAAATTATTAAGCACGGCAAAACAAAAGTGACAGGCAGCACGCAACACATTTAACCACCGTTGTTATATTTATTATAATAATATAAATTAAAATATAATACAATGCAATATAAAATGCAAATAATATTATTATAATTTTATAAAATAAATATATTTAATTTTTATTGAATTTTTACTTAATTTTTATTGAATAAAATCTGTTTATATTGTAAAATTAATAATCGAGCCAAATTATAGATTAAATGCCGAAGTGGTGGAATTGGTAGACGCACCGGACTCAAAATCCGGCGGGAGCAATCCCATGGGGGTTCGATTCCCCCCTTCGGCACCACGTATTTTATAAAGCTCTCCTGATAATATTTTATTATTTATCTTTTTAAGTAAATATATATTATTTATACTATTTTTAATGCCATTCTCCCGCTATTTTTAAATCAATGATATCTATACATATGTGGATTGCACACGCACATAACAATACTTGCTGATTTTATTATAATTTTGCTCTTTTATACTGATTCGGCCATTCAATATCGACGCCTAACTTGTACGCAGCGTTCAATGTCCAATATGGATTTCTTAAAAGTTCTCTTCCTAATGCAACCATATCAACTAAATCTGAAGTAACAAGATAATCCGCAAACTCCGGCTTTGTAATTAGACCAACGGCGGAAACAGGAATGCATGCCTGTTTTTTTATTTCCTCTGCAAATTTTATCTGATATCCATGATATATATTCATTTTAGCATAAGGGGATATGCCGCCGGAAGAGCAATCAATTAAAGATACGCCGACTTTTTTAAGCATATCTGCAAGATTAACCGAATCTTCCAGCTGAACACCGCCTTCAATCCAATCAATAGTAGAAATTCTTACAAAAATCGGTTTATTTTCGGGCCAGACAGTTTTAATATTTGATATTATTTCTAGCAGCAGTCTTGCTCTTCCTTCAATCGAGCCTCCGTATAAATCGGTTCTTTTATTGGATTCCGGAGATAAAAATTCATTAATAAGATAACCGTGCGCAGCATGAACTTCAATAACATCAAATCCCGCATCATTTGCGTTTTTTGCTGCATTCGTAAAATCGTTAATTACTTTTTTTATGTCATTAAAATCCATTTCCTTTGGAATGGGCGACTCATCATTAAACGGGATAGCACTTGGAGCAAGCGTTTGCCATCCGCCATTCTTGGGGGATAAGGCTTTTTCGCCAAGCCATGGTGCATCCGTTGAAGCCTTTCTGCCTGCATGCGCTAGCTGAATACCCATTGCAGCGCCAAAATTTTGACAAAAACTAACTATTGGTTTAAATGCTTTAACATGCTTCTCATCCCAGATGCCGGCATCATAAGGACTTATTCTGCCTTCAGGGCTAACGCCGGTCGCTTCGACCATAATTAGGCCTACACCCCCGACTGCTCTAGCGCCGAGATGCGCCATATGAAAATCGGATACAACACCGTCTTTAGCCGAATACATACACATCGGTGCCATCATTACTCTATTTTTAATAGTTAGATTTTTAAACGTTATGGGCTTAAAAAGTTTACTCATGGTTGATTCTCCTATTATAATTATAATTCAATTATTCTAACAGCTATTTTATTATACTTATCATAATAAAATATATAACTATATATATAACTATAAATACATAAAACTACACATAATATAACTATCATAACTATGCAAATGTTTTATAGCTTAACAAAACAATCAGCTACATTTTCAAGTACTTTGTAAGTTTGTCTAAAATTGTGTATGTAATAGTCCGCGGCTGATTTTTTTTCTCCTATAATACAATTTATAGACTTTACATTAATTTTTTTTAAATCTGAATTTGAATTTAACTCTAAATCTGAGTTTACTCCTAAATTTGGATTAAACTCGAATGAATATTTATCTCCTTTATCAAACATGGTTTCATCAGTTAAATCATCACCCATGCAAATTTTCAAAATATTTTTTATTCCGTTTTTACTTTCGGTATTCGCATTATTGTCAGAACTAACATTGTTATTGATATTAGTATCTAATTGTTTATTTGACAGTTTATGTGAATTATAAGTTAAATTGCAACTCAGCTCCGCTATTAACCCTTTGACAATAAAATCGCATGCCTTTCCTTTATTCCATTGAATTTTTGGTCTTATTTCTATAATTTTCTTTCCCTTTTTTAATTCAAACATACGCTTATAATCTATATTTGAATCCATAACGGATGCTACAGCATCTTTTAAAAGTTTAATATCTTCGTGCGGCAATATACGGTAATGCAGACTTATTGAATATTTCTTATTTTCAATAATTAAATTTTTTATCGGAATTTGACTTACTTTATTAAAGATATCTTTTAAAACAGGCAGATAATTTTTTAAACCGTCATATATGAAGTCCAATCTAATTCTTTTATAAAAACTTTTTATCTCAAAACCATGATTGCCGGAATATATAATATTATTGTCTATGGATATTATTTTGATGATATCGGATATCTCTCTTCCGGTAACTATACAAAAAAATACATTTTCAATATTTATTATACGTTCAATAATCTTTTTATAATTATTTTCTAACACTGCATCAAAGGGACTCTTGTAAATCTTAGTTAAAGTTCCGTCAAAGTCAATGCAAAAAACTAATATATCTGGTTTAAAATTTTTTATTTCCTGTCCTACATTTTTGAAATTATCTAATATATTAATCATATGTTACCATTAATAATTATAAATCATTTTATATTATAGCACATAATTAGCTATTAACTAACCATTAAATGCTATTGTTGTTTATTTTTATATTGTAACACATAATTAGCCATAATATTATATACAATATACCTTAATTTATCTGCTGCGCCAAAAAGTTCAGCAGATATGTATTTATAGTATTATAGAAAAAGGTGTCAGATTTTATTTTTTTGCATATGAGGTAGTTCAATTAACAAAGAAAATATTTGCAAAAAAATTAATCTGACACCTTTTCCGAGCAGATAACTTTCTATTGCAGGATTAAAGATATAAGATGCGGCTTAATTTGGGGTTGGTATGTCTATTAGACAGAGAAATTTGATATTATTTATTAAATTAAATACATATATCAAATATTGCAGGGAAATAGATATTTCGCGGAGCTTTACGCCATTTTCATACATATTTTCTTCTTTATCGTAAACAGAAATACAGCAAGGAATCTCCGATTTATAATCAGAATTTAATTTGCTTTCTAACTCATTAAAATACTTAATCCTGAATCCGAGATAATCAATAATATAATTTTCGTCGTCGAAAATATCATATTGAAGCGTATAATTGATTAATGCCAATAAAATGTTGTAAAAATTAAATCCGGCTTTTTCTAATCTATTGTAATTCGCAAAAATATAATCATAAAATTTATCTGAATCTTTAATAATGGCTAAATGATTTTCAAATATTTTCTTTATTGCAAAATTTATTAATTTTTCATGTTCAGTTAAAAAATATTCTACACCTTCAATGTCAAATAACAAATCTTCTTCTTTTAAAATTAAATTCAGGACGGTATATCTCCGGTTAGAAAGTCTGCTTACCAATATTTCTATTTTACCTTTTGCTACACTTTCAGCCGCAATATTTTCAACATTTTTATATTGATTATAAATATTATTTGTTATTGCAATAATTTTATTTCTTGTTGCAGCGTCTATCTTTAATTTATAAATTTTTCCATTGTATTCAAACTCAATAGGTATCCCCGCTTTATTATAAATTAAATATTCATCCCCTTCGGAGCATAAAGAACCGCGAATGTTTTTAGTATAAATCCTTTCTCTATTATCGGCAGATTGTCCTCCGAATGATTCATTATTTAATAAATATATTTCATTATTAAATTCTATATTCCATACAATAGTGGGATTAACAGCATCACATTCATAACTATAATATACGTTAATCGGCATCATAGAAAAAATAACGCCGGCACATAAATATTCTATTTTATAGATACTATTATTGGTTTCCAAGGTCTATTATTACTTGCTTTAGTATTGTGTTTTATATATGATTAATAACCAGTTAAAAAATTATTTTTAAAGAGCATACCTAAGAATGCTATACAAGCAATAGCACACAATATTACACAACATACGCAATATACACAGGAAATACCAAAATAAAAAAATAACATAACAATAGAGGAAGAATAAGTGGAATAAACCAAGTTATAAAATTAGTTTATAATGACTATAATAGCCATTTAAAACTACACGTTTTTATAATGATAATGACGATAAATAACGACTGCAACAGCCCCTATAACCGCAAACATACTTACTATTTGTGAAATTCTCATTGTATTTCCAAGCCATAGACTGTCTATCCTAGTTCCTTCCGTAAAAAATCTTGTGGTGCCGTACCATATCAGGTATCCTATCAATATCTTACCTGCTACTTTCGGTTTTTTGCGTGATAACCACATCAGGAAAATAAAACCGAAAAAATCCGGCACTGACTCGTAAAAAAATGAAGGTTCAAAATAACGGTACATAGTCAGGTTTGTTGGGAATGACGGCTGAAAAGGATAACCCCAGAGACCGAAAATAAGAGATTTTTTAAAGTCTTTCGGAGCATAAGCATTTACAGGGCGTAACGCTTTTGCAATAGGCAATCCCCACTTTACAGGATATCCAAAAGCCTGCTGGTCAATGAAATTGCCCCATCGCCCTATTGCCTGCCCTAAAAGCAGACTTGGCGCAAATGTGTCTATGTAAAGCCATACATTCAGTTTTTTAACTTTAGTATAAATAAAAAGAGCTATTAAACCGCCTATTTCTCCGCCGTATATCGCCAGTCCTCCGTCCCATATGTATAATACGGATATAGGATTTTTAGCGTAATAACCCCATGCAAAAACGACATAATATAAACGCGCAAAAATAATAGACAGCGGGATAGCAAAAACCATAATATTAATAATATTTTCAGGGTCTTCTCCCCATGATTTTGCACGATAATATGCTATAGCTATACCTACAATAAATCCTATCCCTATTAGCACGCCATACCAGTGAACAGGAAGAGGACCTATTTTTACAATAGGGTTTGGAGCATACCAGTTATTAAAATTAAACATAATTTTAGAAATCCTCGTTTAAATTTTACATATATCAAGAAAAATAAATAAAGCGCATTTCATTTTATTTAACAACTTTAGCAAAAGCGTACGTTCTTGCAAAATATTCGTTTGATAGACTATTTACCGTGACCTTCCCTACGCCGGAATTCTCCTGAATAAATTTGCCGTGTCCTATATATATGCCAACATGCGAAATATACGGAGCATACGTTCTGAAAAATAACAGCATGCCCGGTTTTAATTTATTTTTTGGAATATATTTTCCGACTCTCGACTGTTCTAGAGCAGTTCTTGGAAGGTTTATATCTAACTTTTTAAAAACATGCTGGACGAACCCTGAACAGTCCATACCGCTGCGCGTGGTTCCTCCCCAAACGTACGGAACTCCTTTATATTTAAATGCTATTTTAACTATTTTTTTTCCTAAATAATCATTATTTTTATAGCTATTAAGTCTGCTATCGGAATTATTGCAAACATTTTTGTCTATTACTTTAAAAGAAACCGTTTTTTTATTGCCGTAATTACTGCTATAACCCCTATCTTGATTAATTTTATTGTTATATGCGACTTTATAACTTTCAGGTACCGTTAAAACAGCGCCCTGCCTTATTACATTGGAATAAAGATGATTCAATCTTCTTAATTCGCTTACGGATGTATCATATTTTTGAGCTATTAAAGAAAGAGTATCTCCGAACTGGACGGTATAATGACCGTATGTAACCGCTGGCGGCTGGGGAGCATAAGAACCGCCGGAAACTATTTTTAATTTCTGACCCGGATATATATTGTAATTGGATAAACCGTTTTCGGACATTATAGATGAAACCGACGTATTGTATTTGGAAGCAATCTGGCTTAACGTGTAACCCTGCTGAACGGTAATGTAAACAACATCGGCAACGGAAACGCTATTATGAACGATAGGTACCGTTAAAACAGCGCCCTGCCTTATTACATTGGAATAAAGATGATTCAATCTTCTTAATTCGCTTACGGATGTATCATATTTTTGAGCTATTAAAGAAAGAGTATCTCCGAACTGGACGGTATAATGACCGTATGTAACCGCTGGCGGCTGGGGAGCATAAGAACCGCCGGAAACTATTTTTAATTTCTGACCCGGATATATATTGTAATTGGATAAACCGTTTTCGGACATTATAGATGAAACCGACGTATTGTATTTGGAAGCAATCTGGCTTAACGTGTAACCCTGCTGAACGGTAATGTAAACAACATCGGCAGAGGCATTGTTCGGACTAAAATATAATATAAAGAAAACTAAAAATATTATAAAACTAATTAAAATTATAAATTTATTTTTAATTTCATAGACCATATACGAAAACCTCTCAATTTAAATTTATAAATTTATAAATTTTGTTTTAATGCTATATTTCTATCCACGAATATTTTAAACAGCGCAGATTAATAAAACGACTAAATAAATATCGCGGCATAGCTATAGAACGTATCAAAATATAATTAATTTAATAATAGTATTAAATTATATCTAAACGAAACAAGGACATATTTTTATGTATATTACTACAACCAAACAAATGTTGTCAAGTTTTTATGTAAAATTTTTAATATGAAATAACAAAAAGATGAAAATAATCAATTTAAAATAAAATTAGTGTTGACAACAATGCTGAATTAGTGTTATGATTATAAATCAACCGAATGCAATTATACAGCGGGATGGAGCAGTCCGGTAGCTCGTTGGGCTCATAACCCAAAGGTCGTAGGTTCAAATCCTACTCCCGCAACCATTCAAAACTACTGAATTAAAGCCTTTCACATCAATTTGCTACATTTGACAAAAATGCAAAAAATAGGTAAAATTATGCAAAAATATGAAAATTTTACCTACAAAAATCCCTACACTTTTTTATGAGAATTTATAAGCGCGGAAATATATATTGGACTGAGTTTGAAGTCGATAATAAGCGTTATCAGATGTCAACTAAGACTAAAGACAAAAAACTTGCGCAGGAAATAGCGGCAGCTCTCCAGGCGGACACGATACGGAATAAATTCAATATCCCGCAGAAATACAAAGTAGAAAAAAGGTTTAAAGAAGCCTGGGAAGAATACGTCAAATCTTTAAATGTAGCTAAATCTACTTTGAAATCTAATCTGTCGCGAAGCAAGCATTTTATTTTCTTTTATGAAAAAAATATAAAAGATATTACGCAGCTTGATTTAAAAAATTATCAACTTAAAAGAAAAAAAGAAATCTTAGCTATGCCGAAGAATTTAGAAAAAAGAGAGCAGGATATATCTTTTAAAGAAATTAATCACGAATTGCAAATCTTGCGCAACTTCTTTTCTTTTTGTATCTTAAATGGCTACCTTGACAAAAACCCCGCTGCCGGCATTAAAAAACTTAACGAACTATCCCGCCTTAAAACCCTATCCGACTCCGATATCGATAAGCTCATCGCCGGAGCTACGAACAAACTTACAAGGGATTTAATCACTTTTCTAATTTACACCGGTTGCCGGAAGGGCGAGGCTCTTAACTTAAAATGGGACGACGTGGACATGCAGAACGACGTCATAGCCATTAAAGGGACTAAGACGAAGTATGACAGGTATATTCCGATATCAAAGCCCTTAAAAGAGCTTTTGAGCCGCATTGAAAAAGTCCAAGACGTTTTATACGTATTTAACCGAAACGGAGCAAAATTGACCGATTTTAAGCGTTCTTTTCATACGGCGTGTAAAAATGCCGGATTAAAGGATATGCACATTCACGATTTAAGGCACGTCTTCGCAAGCAAAATGGTAATGAACGGAACGTCGCTATTTATTACGGGGGAGCTCCTGGGACACCGTACGACGCAGATGACAAAGCGGTATAGCCATTTAGTCCCAAGCACTTTACGCAAGGCCGTTGACGATGTCTGGAATAAGGACGATAAAGAAGATTAATCGTTTTATACTTATAATGAAAAAATCGAATACGCAGACATAGAATTCGTAACATATTTCTTTATGGTATTACGTCGGGGAACGTTTGACGGCATGTTCTAAAAGAATTTATAAAAACTTCTGAAACATCAGAAACCGACGTAGAATAAGGACTCAATATAAATACTCTATATTTATTTATTTTAAAAATATTGTCATAAAACGGCGACCGATAATAAAATAAAAATTTATTTTTTATAAGCGAGGTAAAATATGTATATGATGAAAAATATTAGAACGGGATATGAATGGCGTACATCGTTAAACGATAATTTAGAAAAAAATACAAAAGACATTATAATAGACGTTATGCATTCGATAACGGCTGTAGGATCAGATTTTGAAGAATATCCAGATAAATATCTTACAGAAAGCGATGCCAGATGTTTTTTGTTCAACGAATTTATGCGCAATCATTCGTTTAATCGCGTAAGCCCGACGCAAGATAATTCTCAATCTATACCGCTGCATACGGAAGTCAGATGGTATGGGAACGAAGGAAAATTAAAATACAGGTCGGATATCGTAATTATTGAAACCGCGGACTTAAGGACTCAGGATAAAATTATGAAACTGCCTAGTAAGGGATTCGCTTTTAATAAATTTAACGCTATTATAGAAATTAAACTACGCAGGTCCAATGGAGAAAGAGACGGCAATTTTATTAAAAAGATAGAATACGACGTAGAGAAACTTATCGAAATTGAAAAAGAAGTTGCAGATGTAGGTAATTTAGAATATGCTTTATTTATCTTTATATTGGATAAAAAAAATAAAAACGGGAGTATGTATAATTTGATAAACGGTAAATTTTTTGGAATTAAAAAAAAATATAATCCGTTTAGGGATTTGTTTATATGTTATTTTGCAAGCCCTTGAATATCTCGCCGTTTCATATCGGCGGATAACAAATTATTAATCGATGAGAGTAAAATGGGTAAGAGTGAAGCAAATTTTTGGATCGATTTAAAAATGGAAAGTAAAGTTAGGGAAATTTTAGTCGACGAATCTAAGCCTTACAGAAAAGACAGAAAAGATAAAGCGGACCATCCTTTTGGCCGTTCTTTCCTGACTATATATCAGCTAGCCATACTTTTCAAAGAAAAATATCCGAAAGATTTCGAGGCTATAGACATGCCGGTAGGCGGAAAGGGTAAGGACAAAGGAAACTCTTTGGCTATGTATATTGCCCGCAATCTTTCTGATATGATAGGGAAAAATTGTTCACACCTTAGAGTGAGTCCAGTTTTTGGGGAGTAATTATAATATGTTCTTGATTATAAATAAATGATTTTAAACTATCGATTAATCCAAGTATCATATAAAAATCATCTGCACTTTCTATATCACTTATAAATTTATTTATCTCATCTGACAAGTATGATTTGTTATTCTTACTTTTAAGTTCATTGATTAATTTTTTTTTGAATTTATCAAAAGAAGAGTGGTTTTTATTTTTTTTTTAACTTTAGAAATATTTTACGATATTTTTCTAAAATTTCAATAATAGCATCCATTTTTACCTCCATAATTAATATTATTATATTAATTATACAACATTTCTATATTATATCAAACCGTCTAAAAATTAAGCAATTCGATTAAATAATTGATTTTTAAAAGAACGTCTTTTCATTTTTAGCGGTTCCTCGAAATTAATTTCACAAAACCTGTAAAATTTTTCCGGAAAAAAAGATATTTAATTTATATAAAAATATCTTAAAAAGGAGAAATTTTATGCTAATCAAAGAAGGAGAAAACTATTGTTATTCATTTGAAGTAAACGGAATTCATTATTCCGGCTCATGCGGCACGGCAGATGAAAATACCGCAATACTCGTTGAACAACTCATAAAGTCGGCCACGCCCGCAAAATCATCTCAAAAACTTATCAACCTTAAAGAACTCTGGGAAGAATACCTGTCCTCTTCGAGCGCGCTATTATCTACTGCGACGGTCGAAAGGAAAAAGAATGCTTTAAAGCACGTCTTTAAGTTCTTCAAAGACATTCAGGTAAGCGAAATTGATTCCGTCATGATAGAAAAATATTTATCCTTCAGAAAAAAAGAGATTTTAGAGAGGTCTTCGAACACAGGGAAAAGAGAGCAAGAGATATCCTTCCGGACGGCCAATATAGAACTTGCGGTTTTATCTAATCTGTTAAACTTTGCTGTACGCAGGGGATATATAGAAAAGAATGCGACTTCCGGCATAAAAAAATTAAATGAGCTGTCCAGGTTAAAAACCCTATCCGATTCCGATATAGAGAAGCTCATTAATGGAGCTACGAATAAATTAACCCGGGACTTAATAACTTTTCTAATTTATACCGGCTGCCGGAAGGGCGAAGCCTTAAACCTTAAATGGGACGACGTTGATTTAAAGAACGATGTAATAGCTATTAAAGGGACGAAAACCAAATATGACAGATATATTCCGGTATCAAGAGCTTTAAAAAGGATTTTAGAAGAAATAAATCGGGAATACGTTTACGTATTTAGTTACCGGGGAAAGAAATTAAGCAATTTCAGGGAGTCGTTTAAGACCGCTTGCAAGCGGGCGGGACTAAATGGTTTAAGGGTACACGACTTACGCCACGTCTTCGCTTCGAAGATGGTCATGAGCGGGACGTCCTTATATATAACCGGCGAGCTATTAGGACACAGGACGCCCCAGATGACTATGCGCTACGCCCACTTAGCGCCATATACGCTTAAAAAAGCGGTAGATGAGGTGTGGGGGTAAGAATGATTATTAATAATGTTCCTTATTGTAATATTTAGGAAACTTTTTTGAAATAATCAATCTTATTTCTGTTAAGTTCTTTTTGTTTTGTAATGTTGGATTATTTTTTTGTTTCTGGTAAAGTTCTACTTTAAGTTTTTCAAGTTGAGAGAAGTTCATAAGATTCGCACAATTTACATTTAATTTACCGTTAGGCATACAATTCCGCCTGGTAAATGCGAATGCTCCAGGAATAAATAATGAGGATAAAAATAAAACAACCGCTAAAGACAGTAACGATTTTTTAAGCATTAAGACCTCCTTATAAGTATAAGTTAATATTATATTATTTGAATTTATCATTTAATAAATTAAAAATCAATATAGGCATAGGAAGCCAGGGCGGGGGGCTTGAGTATGTGGCTTATGCGGCGCCGGTACCGAGCGCCCCGCCGATGGTTATACCGGATAATGGAGCAACACCGGCTGCGAAATATACACAAACTTGGTTAAGTCCTGGTTTTTATCAATGGACTGTTCCTTCAGGTGTTACTGTTGTAGGAGTGACTTTAGCTGGTGGCAACGGCTGTGACGGCGGCTATGGTGGCGAATTATCTGATCAATTATTGAATGTTTCTCCTGGCGAAATTTTAAATGTATATGTAGGCGGTAACGGCGGATATTCTGGCGGTAACGGCGGATATTCTGGCGGTTGGGGCTACAGCAGTGGCGGTAACGGCGGATATTCTGGCGGTTGGAGTGGTGTATTAGGCGGCGGTGGTGGCGGCTCAAGTGCTGTTGTATCTAGTGGTGGCGTTATAATGGCTCCTGGTGGTGGTGGCGGCAGTTCAGTTGGTGGTGGCGGTGGTGGCTACAGTAATGGCGATAACAGCACTAGCTACACATTCGGCTACTACTATGGTGGTGGCTATGGTGGCTATGGTGGTGGTGGTAACGGTGGTGGTGGTAATGGTGGATATCCTGGCGGTGCCGGATATAATAGTAATGGAGCACCT